>JAFZOC010000204.1 GCA_017550765.1 Oscillospiraceae bacterium | reverse complement strand
TGATGTGTTCGGAGACGAAGTTCTTCACCCGTTCGCCCCGCAAGTCGGTCTTGCGGTACTGCTCGCCGCCGCCGAAGACGGCTTCACCCTCGATCGCAGGGAGCGTGAAGGCATAGCTCCAGCCCGCCTCCCCCCGGAAGAAGAGCTCCGCGCCATGGGGGCGGCTCTCCACCCGCAGGGCCAGGCTGTGCCCCTCGGCGGAGAAGACGATCTCCTCGCCCTCCTTCTTCACCTGGTAGAGGGGGATACGCTCCCGCTCCAGGACGGTCTCCTTGTAAGTGCCCCGGCTCTCCTTGTAGGTCTTCTCCCGGCGGATCGCCGTGACGAAAGGCTCCGTGACGGTGTGGGAAGCCAGGATCTGGCCGTCCTGGGTCAGGATCCAGGAGCCGGCGCGCACTTCGGACTGCAGCATGATGATACCCTCCCGTTCATCGTTTTCTTTTGTTATTGTATCGGTTTTTCTCCTGTCCGTCCAGAGGTCGGGGCGCATCTTCGCAACTTTTTTCTCGGCGACGGGCCGGACGGATCTGTGGAGCGACCGGGTCCAGGCCTCCTTCTCCCCCGCGAAGCGCAATGAGAGCGTGTTCATCGGCGCGCACCGCCAGCGCATCGGGCCATCGCCGCGCGTCTGCAGATAGATTTTTGTAAAAAAGGATATACAGATATCGAACATCCTGCTATAATGGCTCTGCGACCGCATCCCGGCGCAGGCCGGGAAACTATGGAGCTGCTTCGGCAGAGAAATGAGGAGAGATATGGCAAGGACCGCGCAAGAGATCATGCAGATGATCGAAGAACAGGGCATCCAGATGGTCGATTTCAAGATCGTGGACATCGACGGTCAGTTCCGCCATGTGACGATACCCGCCGTCCACTTCAACGAGGAGACCATGATCAACGGCATCGGCTTCGACGCCTCCAACTACGGCTACGCCGTGGTGGAGAAGAGCGATATGGTTTACATCCCGGACCTGGACACCGCCAGCATCGACCCCTTCTGCGGCGTCAAGACCCTCTCGATGATCGGCAACGCCATGATCATCGACCATCCCCAGAACCGTCCGCTCAAGCAATACCCGCGCAACATCGTGCTGGCGGCCGAGCAGTATCTGCGGGACAGCGGCATCGCGGACACCATGCTCATCCTGCCGGAGTTCGAGTTCTACCTTTTCGACCAGGTGGGCTGGAAGGTCACCAACAACGCCATCGGCGTGCACCTGGACACCGCCCAGGCCTATTGGAACAGCGACACCGAGGGCAGCGGCTGCGTGGTCCCCTTCCAGAAGAACTATCACGTGGCCAAGCCCCTGGACCGGAGCTATGAATGCCGCAGCGAGATGTGCATGGAGATCGAAAAAGCGGGCATCCCCGTGAAGTACCACCACCCCGAGGTGGGCGGCGCCGGGCAGTATGAGATCGAGCCGCTGCTGATGCAGATGTCCAAGATGGCCGACGGCGCCATGACGATCAAGTACATCATCCACAATGTGGCCCGAAAATACGGCTACAGCGCCACGCTGATGCCCAAGCCCGTCTATGGCGAGGCCGGCAGCGGCATGCACGTGCACATGCTCCTGCTGAAGGACGGCGAGCCCGTGTTCTCCGACGACGGCGGATACTCCCACCTGAGCAAAGAGGCCCACTGGTTCATGGGCGGCCTGCTGGAGCACATCGCCTCCCTCTGCGCCATCACCGACCCCTCCACCAACTCCTTCAAGCGTCTGGTGCCCGGTTTTGAAGCGCCTGTGACGGTGGGCTACGCCACTTCCAACCGCAGCGCCGTCATCCGCATCCCCGCCTACGCCAAGTCTCCCCTGCTCCGCCGTTTCGAGCTGCGCAACCCAGACGCCACCTGCAACCCCTATTTCTGCTTCGCGGCGATCCTCATGGCGGGCATCGACGGCATCAAGCGTCAGATCGACCCCCATGAGAGAGGCTGGGGCCCCTACGACATGAACCTCTTCCACCTGTCGGAGGAGGAGAAGGCCAAGCTCCACCACCTGCCCACCTCGCTGGAGCAGGCGCTGGACGCTCTGGAGCAGGACCAGGAGTATCTGACCGCCGGCGGCGTCTTCCCCGAGGAGCTGATCCGCGGCTACATCGCCCGCAAACGCGCCGAGTGCCTGGAACTGTCCCAGATCCCCCACCCGGCGGAATTCGAGAAGTATTACAACCTGTGATCCACGCAGGCGCTATGAAAAAGGAGAGCCCCGGCGAAAGCCGGGGCTCTCCTTTTTCGTAGCGGTCGGTCCTCAAGGTCCGCAGGGCTGTCTGGAAGCTGCCTGCTGCGGCCCGGATCCCGCTCTACTCCTCCGCCAGATCGATCTGCGTGTCGCAGAGCTCCAGGGCCGCGGGGCGATGGGTCACGATGATGACGGTCTTGTCCGTCATGGAGCGCAGGTTCTCCAGCACCCGGCGCTCCGTCGCGGCATCCAGGGAGCTGGTGGCCTCGTCCAGGAGCAGGATCGGGCGCCCGGAGAAGATCGCCCGGGCGATGGCGATGCGCTGCATCTGCCCCTCGGAGAGGCCGGCGCCGCCCTCGCCCAGAACGCTGTCCAGGCCCTTCTCCAGGGCGTCCACGAAGCTCTCCGCGCAGGCGATGCGCAGCGCGCGGCGGATCTCCTCGTCCCGGTCCATGGCGTCCTTGTCCCCGAAGGCCACGATCTCCCGGATGCTGCCGGAGAGCAGCTGGTTCCCCTGGGGGACGTAGGCGAAGAGCCCGCGCCAGCCGGCGTCCAGCTCCTGCTCCCCGGAAGCCGTCTCCAGGAAGCGTGTGCCGCTGTCCAGGGGATAGAGGCTCATCAGGAGCTTCAGCACCGTGCTCTTGCCGCTGCCGGAATGGCCGGTGAAGGCCACGAACTCCCCCTTGCGGATCTGGAGCGACAGCTGCTCCAGCACCACGGGCATGGGGACCTCCCCCTCTTCCCGGACCGGGGGCTGATAGGTGAAGCAGGCGTCCCGCAGGCCCAGGGAGATGAGCTCGTGCTCATAGACCCGGCGGATCTCCTCGGCGGGCCGGGGCTGGGAGGCATCTTCCGGGAAGGACTCCGCCTCCATGAGCCGCTCGGCGCTGGCGATCATGCTGTAGTACTCCGGCACCAGCCCGGAGAGATTGGCGAAGGGAGACTGGATCTGCCCCACCAGCTGCAGGATCGCCATCAGCGTGCCATAGCTCATGGTCCCGCGGAAGAGCCCGACTGCGCACCAGATCGCCGCGCCCACATAGGCGCCCTGGATCACCAGGCCGAAACCGATGTTGCAGAGGTTGGAGAACCAGTTCCGGCGGATGCGGGCGTCCCGATGGGCCGCCATGCGCTCCTCCGCCAGCTCCTCGCTGCGCCGCTCCCTGCCGAAGCTGCGCACCACCAGCATGCTCCCCAGCCGCTCCTGCAGCAAGATCCTCAGCGCCCCGTCGGCCTCCTGGATGCGCTTGTGGAGCCTCTTGAGGGTCTTGCGGAACGCGTAGGTCAGCACCAGCAGCAGCGCGCCGCCGGGCACCAGGATCGCCGCGAACCTGGGCTCCAGCGCAACGATCGCCACCAGTGCGCCCAGCAGCCGCACCACCATCCCGCCCAGCTCCGGCAGGAGCCGGGTCATGGCCCGGGCCACCACCACCGTATCGCTGGTGAGGCGGTTCATCCACTCGCCGGAATGGACCGCGGACACCGCGGACAGGTCCTTGCGCAGCAGGCAGGAGAAGAGGCGCTTTTTGAAGCGGTTCTCCAGTCCCGACGCACACAGTTCCTTCAGATAGCGCACCAGGGCGCGCATCCCCAGCTGGATCAGCACCAGGGCCACCAGATACAGCGCACTGCGGAGCATGCCGTCGCGGTCCCGCGCCACAGCCGTGTCGATGAGACTGCGCATGAAGATCGCGTACAGCACGCTGCTCCCGCCCAGCAGAGACTGCAGCAGCAGGAGGCTCACGATATGCAGTTTGTCCTTCCCCGCCGTCCGGCTCAGCCAGCGCAGCGTGCTCTTCTGCCTGTTCATCCTTTGTGCCCGCCCAACCGTTTTTTCAGCTCTCGCCCCACATGGCGCACGCCGTCACGCACGAAGAAGAGGCCGGCCCTCACCGGGAAGAAGTCGCACCAGAGGTGGACGTAGCGCTGGTAGTCCGGGTCCTCCGGCGTGATGGTACGCCCGTCCCGCACCACCTGGGCCAGCACGCCGATGATCTGCTCATCCCGCACATACTCGCCCCTGCGGCAATTGTCCCCCACGATGTAATAGTCCTTCTCCCGCACCTTCAAGATCCGGTGGAGCACATACTTCTCCCCGCGCTTGAACAGTACCGCGTCGTACTTCCTGCAGCGCTCGGGCCCCTTCTTCACGATGACCATCAGATCCCGGTCCTGCCGCAGCAGGGGCATCATGCTGACGCCCTTGTTGGTGAAGACGATGCTGCCGTTGCGCTCCAGCTCCTCCTCGAAGCTCGTCATTCCACGGCTCCGATGCTCTTGAGCTTCTCGACCACGGCGTGGACGTCCCGCTCGACGAGCTCCCGGGACGCCTCATAGCGCTCCAGCATGGCCGCTACGATCTCTTCCTCCGTGGTCTCCTGTTTGAGACGGTCCACGATGAAAGCCGCCGTCTCGTTGGAGCGGACCAGGCCGTGGAAGTTCTTCGCCGCCGGGCCTGCCGCCACCATCATCTGTTCCTTGCCCACCTTGTGGGTGATGAATCCCTTTTTCAGTTTCATTTCTCTTCCTCCTGCATCCCCTGATAGGATATCTTCGCCGCCTCGGGCTCCATGTTGCAGCCCAGACGGTAGAGCCCCACTTGTCCGCTCAGCCGCTCCAGCAGTTCCAGGATCTTCGGCATGCTCTCCGCCTGGGGCGGACGATAGCACTGCTGGAAGAGCATCGGGAAGGCGTCCCCGGCGCTCAAGGGCTCGATGTGGTTCTCCGCTGCCCGGGTCAGGACGCAGATCGCCTTCAGCGGCGCCGATGCGTTGGTGCTCAGACGGTGCTTCCCGTCCCAGGGCGTGCCGCAGACCCATACGCCCTCCTCCGTCACGCGCAGGAGAGGCTTGTCGTCGTTGATCATCACGGCCCGGTCCCCGAAGAGCTGACGCCACAGACGGGTGTGGGTGCTCTTGCCGGTGCCGCTGCGGGCGGTGAAGAGGTAGGCCTGTCCGTCGACGGCCACCGCCGATCCGTGGAAGAGCAGCACATCCTCCCACAAGATCCGCTCCGCCAGTTTCCGATAGAGCGCCAGGCGCTCCAGATACTGGCGGCTCACCTCCAGGGGCGGCAGCCCCTCCTCGGCCCGGGAGCGCCGGTCCTGCTCCAGCTCCCGATCGATGTCCTCCTCGGTCATGCAGATCGTGAAGCGCGGCTCCGCCTCCGAAAGATAGTCCCGCAGAAAAGCGCGCAGTCCCGGATGGACCGGCCGGATGCGCAGGGGGATGCCTGCCAGCTCCACGGTGAACTCAGTCATGTCCTGCTCCCTTCTGCCGCTCCGCGCCGCTGTCCCACTTTTCGTAGATCTCCTGGATCTGGGCGTTGAGGTCGTGGATCTGCGCGTCCAGCTCCGCATCCCGCTGTTCCCAGCTCCTGGTGGCGGCAGCGATGCCGTTGCGCTCCGGATCGTGGAGCTCCCGCCCCTGCTGGATCCCGGTCACGCGCAGTTCTCCGCTGGCCAGGGGCCCCGCGATATAGTCGAGCATGCTCTGGAAGGCATAGTCCACATACAATTCCCGCTCCTCCGCGAAGGAGACGGTGAAGACCTGATCGCCGCCCTTGCGGATGTTGCTGTTGATCTGGGTCTTGATCCCCGCGAAGTTCCAGGGATGGGCGCCGGGGAGCCACGGCCCCTCGCCCGCATCGCCTGCGATCGCAGGGACGCCGTCCTCCCCGTGGTGGATCGCCACGGTGTAGCCGCAGGCGAGGATCTCCTCCTCCAGCGCGCCGCTGTAGAGCCCCTCCGCGAAATAGACGGCTCGGGGCTTCTCGATCTGCGCCTGGGCCAGGCGCTGGGCGATCTGCCGGTCCCAGTCGGCGAAGTCTTCGCCGCTGTCGCAGATCAGGCAGAGCTCCCAGCCCTCCGCCAGCAGTTCGTCCAGCTGCTCCCGACCGATCGCGCCGGGCTCGCCGGGCAGCAGCACGCCGCTGAGGCCGATGTTCCCCACGCAGCCCGCCTCCCGCAGGATCGGTGCGAGCTCGGAATAGATCCGCTCATCCGGCTCCAGGAAGAGCAGCTGCTCCGTGGCCTTCCTCTGGGTCGCCGTGTGATAGTCCCGCTCTTCCCGGTCCCGCAGCGCGACCAGCTCGTCCCGCTGTTTCTCCAGGTCCGATGCCTCTTCCCGCAGGGTCTCCAGGCGCTGTTTCATCTCCCTGTCCTGTCGTTCGATCACCAGAAGGGCGATCGAGAGCGCTGCCAGCAGGATGGCCAGCAGCCCGTAACGCAGGATCTTTCGTCTGTCCATGTCCCAAGCTCCTTATCACGTTCCGCAACGGATACTTGCCCATATTATCTAAGGGATTATACCAGATCTTGCGAGAATGGTCAATCGTTCCGCGGGCTTTTTCGCGCATACTGATTGACCGGAGCGCTCTTTTGTGTTATCTTCGACATGTATCTTTTGGACCTGGAGGATCCGACATGTACGAAGGACTGGAACTGGCCTTTCGGGAGCATTTTTCCCGCGAGGCGACGCATATCTTCTCCGCCCCCGGCCGTACGGAGCTGGGCGGCAACCATACCGATCATCAGCTGGGCCGGGTGCTGGCCGGCGCTGTGAGCCTGGACACCGTGGCCGCCGTCGCCCTCAACGGGGAGCGGAAGATCCGCGTCCTCTCCGAGGGCTATCCCCTGTGTGAGATCTCCCTGGACGCCCTGGAGCCCTCTGCCGCGGAGTTCGGCAGCACGCGCAGTCTCGTCCGCGGCGTCGCCGCCGCGATCGCCGAGCGGGGGCATCTGGTCTCCGGCTTCGACGCCTATGTGCGCTCCCGGGTGCTGCCGGGCAGCGGTCTCTCCTCCTCCGCCGCCTTCGAGGTGCTGATCGGCACCATCATCAACGAGCTGAACGGCTGCGGTCTGGACGCGATCGAGATCGCGCAGATCGGCCAGTATGCCGAGAACGTGTTCTTCGGCAAGCCCTGCGGGCTCATGGACCAGATGGCCTCCTCCGTGGGGGGCATCGTGACGATCGACTTCGCCGACCAGGCCCATCCCGTGGTCGAGCCCCTGGCCTTCGACTTTGCCGCCTGCGGCCACGCCCTCTGCATCGTGGACTCCGGCGCGGACCACGCGGATCTCACCGACGAGTATGCCGCGATCCCCCGGGAGATGGCTGAGGTCTGCCGCGTCTTCGGCAAGAGCCACCTGCGCCAGGTGGACGAGGCCGCGTTCTACGCCCGCCTGCCCGAGGTCCGCGCCGCCGCCGGCGACCGGGCCGCGCTGCGGGCCATGCACATCTTCGAGGAGAACGAGCGGGTGGGGCAGCAGGTGGAGGCCCTGAAAGCCGGGGACTTCGCCCGCTTCCTGGAACTGGTGGACGCCTCCGGCCGCTCCTCCTGGCTGTATCTGCAGAACGTGATCCCCACCGGGGCCACACGGCACCAGGAGCTGGCGCTGAGCCTGGCTCTGGCGCGCAAGCTCCTGCAGGGCCGCGGCGCCTGCCGGGTCCACGGCGGCGGTTTCGCGGGCACCATCCAGGCCTTCGTGCCCATGGACCTGCTGACGAGCTTCAAGGACGGCATGGAGGCCGTGCTGGGCGAAGGCAGCTGCCATGTGCTCTCGATCCGCCCCGAGGGCGGCGTGCTGCTGGAGGAGGTGCAGAGATGAAGGGATATATCGACGCGCTGGTGGACTATGCGCTGGCCCACGGTCTGATCCAGGAGGGCGACGAGATCTGGGCCGCCAACCGGCTGCTGGAAGTGCTGGGCCTGGACGAAGCCACGGGCGATCCCGTGGACGCGGAGCTGCCCGAGATCCTGTCGGCGCTCACCGAGGACGCGGTCTCCCGCGGTCTGGTCCACGACGACAATGTCTCCCGGGACCTTTTCGACACCAAGCTCATGGGCGCGATCCTGCCCCCGCCCCACGAGGTGCGGGCAGTCTTCGCATCCCTCTATGCCGTCAGCCCTCAGACCGCCACGGACTGGTACTACCAGTTCAGCTGCGACTCCAACTATATCCGCCGGGACCGGATCGCCAAAGACCGCAAGTGGGTCTACCCCTGTGCGTACGGCGACCTGGACATCACGATCAACCTCTCCAAGCCCGAAAAAGATCCCCGGGCCATCGCCGCGGCGCGGCTGGCGCCCCAGTCCGGCTATCCCAAGTGCCAGCTCTGCGCCGAGAACGAGGGCTACGCCGGGCGCATCGATCACCCGGCCCGCCAGAACCACCGGATCATCCCCCTGAGCATCAACGGCTCCCCCTGGTACTGGCAGTATTCCCCCTATGTGTACTACAACGAGCACTGCATCGTCTTCAACGCCCAGCACACCCCCATGAAGATCGACAAGGCCGCGTTCCTGAAGCTCCTGGACTTCGTGACCCAGTTCCCCCACTACTTCGTGGGCTCCAACGCGGATCTGCCCATCGTGGGCGGCTCCATCCTCAGCCACGACCACTTCCAGGGCGGACACTACGAGTTCGCCATGGCCAAGGCTCCGGTGGAGACGCCGGTGGTCTTCCGGGGCTATGAGGACATCCGGGCCGGCATCGTGAAATGGCCCATGTCGGTGATCCGCATCACCGGGCCCGACCGGCTGCGTCTGGCAGAGCTGGCCGACAAGATCCTGGGCTGCTGGCGGGGCTACACCGATGCGGGAGCCTCGATCTTCGCCGAGACCGAGGGGACGCCCCACAACACCATCACCCCCATCGCCCGCCGCCGGGGCGAGGCCTATCAGCTGGATCTGGTGCTGCGCAACAATCTGACCACCGAGGAGCACCCCCTGGGCCTCTTCCACCCCCATCAGCCGCTGCACCACATCAAGAAAGAGAACATCGGTCTCATCGAGGTCATGGGCCTGGCCGTGCTGCCCAGCCGCCTGAAGACCGAGCTGGAGGTCCTGCGGGAGGGCATCCTCAGCGGGGCAGACCTCCGCGCCGATCCCCGCACCGCCGCCCACGCGGACTGGGCCGAGGAACTGATGGCCCGCCACAGCTTCACCGAGGCCAACGCCGATGAGATCCTCCGGCAGGAGGTGGGCGCGGTGTTCCTGCAGGTGCTCTGCGACGCCGGCGTCTACAAGCGGGACGAGGCAGGTCAGGCGGCCTTCCTGCGGTTCATAAATTATGTAAACCTTTGATCAAAGTTGAACTGGACGCCGCCACACCATTTTCGTTCCTTGTGCCCCAGGCGCGTCTTTGTATTATGTAAACTTATCTGCCTTTGGCCTCTTGTATCATGTAAACTGTCTCGTCTTTTGTCTTGCGCGTTATGTTGACCGGCTCGACTGTGAGCGGCTGTTCGTCTGTTTTCGTATCGGTAACTTATCGACTCAAGGAAGGACCCTTGCCGATGCCTCGGCAAGGGTCCTTCCTTATCATCCTTATCCTATCCTTTTCCTTCGATCAGCTCGATCTCGCTGCGGAAATACCGCTCCTGGAACGCCACCGCCGCGGCGATCTCCTCACGGGTAAAGTGGCGGCCCTCCGGCGCCAGGACCCACTTGTCCTCCACGTCGTCCAGCCGATGGATCCGCGCGATGAGCCGGCCCGTGAAGCGCTCCAGCGGCTCGCCCACGCCCAGGATATAGACGTCCTGCTCCTCCCCGTCCCCTGCGAAGACGCCGGGGACATAGCCGTAGTTCACCGGGTAGATCAGATCCGGATGCTCCGGATGGGCGCTGCCCAGGGGCCGGTCCACCACCGCCGTGAGGGTCCGCGGGAGCGCCCCGCGAGGGTCCTGTGGCAGGGATCGCCCGGATCTCCGCCGCCCGGTCGCCATGCTCATCTCTCCCGCTCCTCCCCGAGGAGCCGCGCCGCCAGGGCCCGGGACCGCTCCAGAGCATCCCGATACCGCGCGTCTTCGCGCAGTCCGGCCCGCCGGTAGACATAGACCCACTCGGTGGCCTCGTAGAAGAGGAACGCCTCCATCGTACGCCGATAGTCCTCCCGGGCGATGCCCTTGTGCCGGATCAGACGCTCGTAATAGATCTCGAGGGCAAAGGTCCGATCCTCCTCGGACAGATAGAAGAGCCAGTCCGGGTCGGGTCTCGTATGGGCGATCAGCCGCGCCACCGAGGCTGGATAGGGCAGGATCCCGCCGTGCTCCCAGTCGATCAGCACGGCCCGACGGCCGTCCACGATCAGGTTGAAAGGCAGCAGGTCGTCGTGACAGAGGGTCCGGGGAACAGAGGCGTACAGCTCCAAGAAGCGGTCGTAAGCCTGCCGCAGCTCCTTTTCCGGCAGATGCTCCCGGCGTTTTTCCGCAGCGGCGAGCGCGCTCCCGAACGGGGTCCCGATCGCCTCGTCGCTGCCCCAGAACGCGTCCTGCATCCGGACGATCGCGTCCAGAGCCAGGGTCAGACCGGCCCGCTCCCCCCGCATCAGGTCGCGGCCCTCCACGAACTCCAGCAGCAGATGGTCTTTCCCGTAGGCTCGCGCTACGCCGTAGCAGATCGGCAGACAGTCCACGCGGCCCGCCAGAGCCTCGTAGATGCCGCGTTCCACGGCGCCGCAGCGTTTGAGCAGATATCGCCTCTCCCCGTCGCAGATCTTCCAGGCGTCGTAGACGCCCGGACCGTCCTCATGGCGCATCCGGGCGACCGTCGGCGCCGGCGAGGCGAAGTCGACGCATTTTCCCGCGATCCGCAGGATGGTGGCGTCTTTCATGCGAGCTCCCTTTCCAGCAGACGGACTGCGGCGTCCACCTGCCGCTGGTCGGTGAGCAGGTGGCTCTTCTCCGGATAGCGCCGCACGATGTCGTGCATGTGCTCGACCTTCTCCGGCCCGCAGCCCCTCCACAGGATCCAGGTGAGGAACTCCCCGTCGATCTTCTCCGGGCAGCCATTGGTCATATCCGGCCGGGACTTGCCCTGATAAGCCCGATAGCGCCGCAGGATCCGAGCCAGCCGGACAAAGCGGCCGAAGAGCAGGATCCAGATCTGGTCCGCCTCCTCCATCCGCCGCTCATAGGAGAGCTTCGTGTAGTTCCCGTCGATGATCCAGGCGCTGTGAGCATCCATAAAATCCTGCACCAGAGCCTGCTTTTCCTCCAGGGGACGGATCTCCCAGCCGGGCAGGAACTGCACCGTGTCCAAATGCAGCACCGGCGCCCCGGTGAGCTCCCCCAGCTTTTGGGCCAGGGTGGACTTCCCGGAGCCGCTGAAGCCTACGATCGCGATCTTCATGCCTGCTTCTCCAACAGGGCGGCCGCCTCCCGCAGAGAGATGCCCCGTTCCCGGGCGATCCGGGCCAGGTCCTCGTATTCCGGCTTCTCCCGCCGGACGCCGAAGCCCTCCGCGCATTTCACCCGCACCGGCCCCGCCTCGGTCTCCACCGTGCGGAAGCTGCGGCGGAGGGTATAGCGCGGGCAGACGCTCTCCCGCACGCCCAGGGTCGTGGTGTGGCGGAACAGGCACTGCAGCAGGGCCTCGCTCTGTTCTAGTTTACATAATACTATCAACATAACGCCCGGTCGGCCCTTCTTCATGCCGATGGGGGTGGTAAAGACGTCCAGGGCGCCGGCCTCGAAGAGCCGCTCCATGGCGAAGCCGATCTCCTCCGGTGTGCTGTCGTCCAAGTTGCAGGAGAGCTCCATCACCATCTCGATCTGCGTCTCCGGGCTCTCGCCCAGGAAGGCCCGCAGGATGTTGGCCGTCTCGAACTCCTTGGTCCCGGTGCCCACGCCGCATTTTTTCAGTTCCATGGCGGGCATCCCGAAGCGCTTGGCGAAATGGCCCAGCAGCGCGGCCCCCGTGGGCGTGCACAGTTCTCCCTTTTCCTCTCCCGGACAGATCGGCATCCCCCGCAGCAGGCGCTCCGTGGCGGGGGCCGGCACCGGCAGCACGCCATGGGCGCACCTGACCGTGCCGCTGCCAACGGCGATCTCCGAACAGGAGATCTCGTCCGGCTGCAGCTCGTGGATCAGCCAGCATACCGCCAGCACGTCCGCCAGGGCGTCCAGAGAGCCCACCTCGTGCAGGTGGATGTTCTCCACCGGCTGGCCGTGGACCTCGCTCTCCGCCTCGGCGATCCGCCGGTAGACGGCCAGGGCGTCCGCCTTCACCTGCTCCGGGATCTCCAGAGCCTCGATCCGCGCCAGGACCTCGGTCACAGAGGTGGCGGGATGATGGGCGTGGGGGGCGTCGCTCCCCTCCTCTTCCCCGTCCACCGTGACGCGGAAGTGGGTGCCGCGGATGCCCTGCTTCTCGTCCGGCTCCGCCGTGACGCGGACCCGCTCCGGCAGGGCTGCGTTCAGCTTTACCAGGAAGCCCTCCCTGTCCGGGTGCAGTTCCAGCAGGGCCGCCGCCAGCATGTCGCCGGCCGCGCCCATGCCGCAGTCGATGTACAAAGTCTTCACAGGCTCGTTCTCCTTCCCTCGGGATCGATCCGGATCTCTGAAAACAGCGGCGCCAGACGGCGACGGATCTCCGCCTCCCGGGCCCGGGCCTCGGACAGCTGCTCCGCCGGGAACTGCAGCAGGGCCTTCCCCTCCCTCGTCCGCACCCGGAAGTCGGAAAAGCCCAGGGAGAAGAGGAAGTCCTCGCTCTCCTCCACGGCCCGCAGCTTCTCCTCCGTGATGGGCTCGCCGGTCCGGATCCGGGTCGCGAGACAGGCATAGGCGGGCTTCGACCAGGTGAAGAGCCCCGCCTCCCGGGAGAGGCGGCGGATCTCGGGCTTGGTCAGCCCACACAGGCGCAGGGGCGAGAGGATCTCCAGCTCCTGCAGCGCGCGCATGCCCGGCCGGTCCTCCGCCGCGTCCGAGGCGTTGGTGCCGTCCAGCAGGACGGACAGGCCCTCCTCCCGGGCGGCGGCCCGGATGGCCGACATGATCCTTGTCTTGCAATGGTAGCAGCGGTCCGGGCCGTTGGCGGCCACCGCGTCCTTCGCCAGCGCGTCCAGGCGCAGGATCCTGGGCTCCACGTCCAGCTCCCGGCAGAGGCGCAGCGCGTCCTCGAACTCGAAGGCGGGCTGGAACTGGGTCTTCACATAGAAAGGCCGCAGATCCGCCCCGGCCTTTGTTCCCGCGTAGAGCACATAGGCCGAGTCCACGCCCCCGGAATAGGCCAGCGCCGCCCGGGGATGGGCGGCGAAAAAGTCTTGCAATGTCATCGGAATGCCCTCGCAGGGAGAGGCCGCCGCCCCCTGCCCCGTTCCGGGCAAAGCGCAGGCGCGCCTCGTCTCTTCATAACGATACGTCCCTTCAGTCCAGATGGTCGATGATGCTGGCCAGATAGCCCGCGCCGAAGCCGTTGTCGATGTTGACCACCGAAACGCCGCTGGCGCAGGAATTGAGCATGCTCAGCAGCGCCGCGACGCCGCCCAGGGAGGCCCCGTAGCCCACGCTGGTGGGCACGGCGATCACCGGACAGTCCGCGAGCCCGCCGATGACCGAGGGGAGAGCCCCCTCCATCCCGGCCACGGCCACGATCGCCCGGGCGCTCATGATCTGGTCCACATGGCTCAGCAGCCGGTGGATCCCCGAGACGCCCACGTCGTACAGCCGCACCACACGGCTGCCCAGGGCCTCGGCGGTGATGGCGGCCTCCTCTGCCACCGGGATGTCGCTGGTGCCGCCGGTGGCCACCACGACGGTGCCCTTGCCTGTGGGCTCCGGCATCTTGCCCACGACAGCGGCCCTGGAGCGCGGATCGTAACGCAGCGGCAGTTCCTTTTCCAGGAGCTCCGCCGCCTCGGGCGTGAGGCGCGTGATCAGAACGGTCTCCTGGCCCGCGTCCCGCAGAGCCTTCGCGATGCCCAGGATATGCTCCGGCGCTTTCCCGGCGCCGTAGATCACCTCCGGCACCCCCTGGCGGAGGCCCCGGTGCAGATCCACCTTGGCGTAGGCGCCCAGCTCCCGGATCGGCGCGGTCTTCAGCTGCAGCAGCGCGTCCTCCACGCTGGTGCTGCCGTCGGCGACGGCCTCCAGCAGTGCGCGGATCTCCTGTTTATCCATCGAGCACCTCCAGACTGTCGCCGGGGCGGACCGATCCCGCTTCCAGCACGCGCACGAAGATCCCCTCCCGGGGCATCACGCAGTCCCCCGCCTGGCGGCGGATCGCGCAGTCGGCATGGCACTCCTTGCCGATCTGGGTCACCTCGCACAGAGCGGAGCCCAGGCGCAGCCTGGTCCCCACCGGCAGACGGGACACCTCGATCCCCTCTACCAGCACGTTCTCCGCGAAGGCCCCGGGCAGCAGCGGGAAGGGGATCTTCTCCTGCAGCCGGGCGACGCTCTCCGCCGAGAGGAGGCTCAGCATCCGATGCCAGTCGCCGGCGTGGGCGTCCCCCGGGATGCCCACGCGGGGCTCCAGGCGGATCTCCTCCACCGGGTGCTTCTGCTGGCCCTTTTTCTCACTGATGCAGACGGCCTTGACGACGGCTCTCTGTTCGCTCATGCTCATCCCTCCCGGGTGAAGTCTCCGTGGACGCCGCCGGTCTTGCGCAGCAGGCGGATATCGGCGATGACCATGTCCTTCTGTACGGCCTTGCACATGTCATAGACCGTCAGCGCCGCGGCGCTCACCGCGGTGAGGGCCTCCATCTCCACGCCGGTGCGCCCGTCGCAGGACACGCTGGCCTCGATCTCCACGCTGCAGCGCTCCTCGTCCAGGCGGAGCGTCAGGTCGATGCCGCTCACGGGCACCGGGTGGCACATGGGGATCAGCTCCGGGGTGCGCTTGGCACCCATGATCCCTGCCACCTGGGCCACGGTCAGCACGTCGCCCTTCTTCATGCCGCCGCTGCGGATGAGGGCGAAGGTCTCTCTGTTCACCAGGACCCGGCCCGCCGCGATCGCCGTCCGGGTGCTGACGGGCTTCTCGCCCACGTCCACCATCCGGGCGCGGCCCTGATCGTTGAAATGTGTAAAGTCGCTCATGGGATCGACCTCGTTCTCGAAATGTATCGCCGGCCCTGGCGCGGGCGGTCGCCGGCGTCTCCCCGTATGCCGCGGGAGCGGATGGCGCCGGCGCATTCCGGCGTCAGCCGCCGATCTGGTTCATGCTCCGCCCGGCCCTGCTGCGCGCGGTAGCGGAGAGCTCCCCGTGCCAGCCGGGCTTTTCCAGGATGGCCCGCTCGAACTGCCGGACCATCTCCTCGTAGCCCAGGCCCTTGATGGACAGCTCCGACGGGGAATGCAGACAGGGCTTGAGCTTGCCGTCCGAAGTGAGGCGGATGCGGTCGCAGCTGGAGCAGAAGTGGGCGCTGAGGGGGCTGATGAGCCCGATGTTCCCCCAGGCCCCCGGCAGGCGGTAGAGCCGCGCCACGCCGCCGTCCGGCTCCATCGGCACAGCTTCGGGCAGCGCGTCCAGCACCGCCGACGCCGGCAGATAGGCTTCCTTCCCGAAGCCGCCGTCCACCATGGGCATGAGCTCGATGAAGCGCACATCCAGCGGATAGAGCTGCGTCAGGGCAGCCAGGGCGGGGATCTCGTCGTCGTTGACGCCGCCGATCAGCACAACGTTGATCTTCAGCTTCTCGAAGCCCGCCGAGAGCGCCGCGTCCAGGCCCCGCAGGGCCCGCTCCAGGCTCCCCACCCGGGTGATGCTGCGGTACTTCGCGGGATCCAGGGTGTCCAGGCTCATGTTCACCCGCTGTACGCCCGCTTCCCGCAGCGGGACTGCCAGTTCCGGCAGCGCCAGCCCGTTGGTGGTGATGCAGAGCTCCTCGATCCCGGGGATCTGGGCGAGGGCGTGGCAGAGCTCCACGATGCCCCGGCGCACCAGGGGCTCGCCCCCGGTGACGCGGAGCTTCCGGATGCCGAGGGACGCCGCCGCCCGGGCCGCCAGGACGATCTCCTCGTCGCTCAGGCCGTCCTCCCGGCAGATCGCGTCCGCCGGCATGCAGTAGCGGCAGCGCAGATCGCAGCGCTCCGTCACCGACAGGCGCAGATAGGTGATATTGCGACCGGTGCGGTCGTTCATGGCGTATCCCCCCAGAGATCGATCAACTGAATGGTCATTATATCACAGTCAGGCGACGATCGCAAGCGATCGATCTGGCCGCGATGCGTCATATTTCGCGGGACACGCAAGATGAGAGAGCGCCCCTCATTGGCGCTCTCTCATCTCGTCCGGGCGGCCAGGGCCGTCTCGTAGTAGTAGTTCACCAGCAGGTCCACACAGGCGCCGTAGCTCTTGAGGCCAAGATCCTGGTCGTAGCTGTAGAGGAAGTTCTCGTACACCGTATTGGAGACCTCCTGGACCGGCGTCTCGAACTGTTTCCAGTACGCCCGCTCCGCGGCGAAGTCCCGGCGCACGTCGTCTGACAGGCCCTGCGCGATGGTCTCCCAGGCCTGGCGGTCCGCCGAATAGAGGGCGTTGCCCAGGTGGATATAGGCCAGCAGCGCCGCTGAGTACACATATTCCGGGTCTCCGTAGTCCAGGCAGGCCAGCACCGCCACGAAGTTGGCCTCCTGCTCCTTCGCCACGCCCCGCTGGTGGGCAAGTTCATGGGCCACCGTGGACGGGAAGAGCCCCGACGGAAAGTCCGTGTTCACGTTGGCCTCCGCGGTGAAGGGGAAGAAAAAGCCGGTAAAGTCGGTATAGCTCATCACCCGGGAGAAGAAGATCCCCTTCGCCCGGACCGGCGGCCCCTGCAGGCAGGGGAAAGCCTGCTCCAGCGAGGCGTAGACCTCCGGGGAGCGGGCCAGGACCGCGGCGCGGTCGATGGCGCAGACGCCGTTCTCGTCCCGGGGCACCCGGGGGGCATACGCGTTGGCCAGATCTGCGAAATAGGCCGTCACGACCTGCAGTTCTTCCGCGGAGATCTTCTCCCGGGACAGGCCGCTCTTGGCCATGAAGTCGTCCCCGTAGTAGAAGACGCCCCAGAGCAGACAGAAGCCGGCGTAGATCGCCAGGAACGCGGAGAGCAGGGTCATCCCGATCCGATAGGCCCGTCTCCCCCAGCCCTTCCTGCGGACGCCCTGGACGATCTCGGCTGTTATGTAAACCAAAAGGCCCACCGACGCCAGGCCGATGAGCAGCTCCGCCAGCGAGAAGGGCAGCTTGTCGGCGATCTGGCTGAAGAGACGGTGGATGGGACGGACGAGCTTCTCGGACAGAGCTCTGTTCAGGGCGTGATCGCCCCGGGTCGCCAGATGGGCCCCGATGACCAGCGCTCCCAACAGGGCCAGGACATGCCGGACCGGGCAGATGCGGAAGATGGCGGCAAAGCCGCGTTTTTTCGTCGTGTTCTTCTCCATGGGCCTATCATACACCCGCTGCGGCAGCGGCGCAAGATGGGATCGCTGGGAACTGTTCCCTCCGCGGGCACAGCGGAGCAGCCGCGGCTCTCCGCGGTCTCAGCACCGCTCTCCGCGGTCTCAGCCGCCCTGACCCGCTCCGGGCATAAAAAGGAGCTCCCCCGGCAGACCGGGGGAGCTCCTTCAGACTGTCAAAAAACCTCGCTGTAGCATCAGATAACAGAGCAGCGGGGGAGCTCGAGGGGGCAAGGCCCGCCTCGAGTTCGATAGCCCGCCGCTTCGAAAAGCCTTGAAGATCAAGACTTTTCGAAAACAGCATTTTGTGTTCGGCCAAAATGCTCGGCGGGGAAGCGCGGTCAAATAAGTCCCTACGGGGACTTTTTTGACAAGCTGAAAGAGCTCCCCCGGCGGACCGGGGGAGCCTCTTGCCGTATCTGTTTACTGGGCGTTCTTCGCCAGCTCGCACAGGGCGGCGAAAGCGGCGGGATCGTGGATCGCAGTCTCAGAGAGCATCTTGCGGTTCATCTCGATACCAGCCAGC
>JAFZOC010000203.1 GCA_017550765.1 Oscillospiraceae bacterium | reverse complement strand
GACGACGCTCCCGCGGACGAGCCGGAGGCATAAAGGCGCGCATCCCCGCACCGCGTCGATCTCCCCTGCACGGCAGTCGTGCAGGAGATGCGGATGGCCATGGCCGTGCTGCGGCACTGTCTCGCCATGACAGCATCTCCGATGCTGCGCGGCTGCTGCCGCGAGGGAGCGACGGCGAGGCACACGGCAGCAGCGCCGCGCAAGTCGAGATATCAGATATCGCAAGAGACAGCGGCAGACGCCGCAAGAGACAGCGGCAGACGCCGCAAGAGACAGCGGCTCGATACGACACGAGGCCCCGGGCAGATGCCCGGGGCCTCAAGCTGTCGACAAAGTGTCGACAGCTTGAGCGACAAAAATGGGAACTTCCGAAAAAGTTCCCATTTTTGCGTATATCGAACGTGAAGGGGGACTACCATCCCCCTTCACCCTTTCCCCATGCTTGTCGAAACGATGCCGGATCGGGTCTGTCTACAGTCTGAGGCCCCGGGCAGATGCCCGGGGCCTCGTGTTGCGTCCATGGATGTCCATGGATGCCGGGGAGCCCGTCGGTCAGGGCCGGGGGACATCGTAACGATCGTAGAGATCCTGCGCCCAGTCAGCCGAGAGCGGCCGGAATGCATATTCATCGATATGATGATCGGAGTCGTTACGGTAGATCTCGATCTCGACCCAAAACTCTTCATACTGTTTGGCGTCCGTCAGCATGGACAGGGGGAGATCGAAGGAGAACGAGGACGTCCCTTTCTTGAGCGATCCATATTTGGTGGCATACGCTTCATTCGCCCCGATCTTCCAAGGATAGAACACCCAATCTGCCTCGGCCGACGCCGTGTACTCCACCGTGATCGTGACCGTCGCGCCGTGGCAGAGGGCTGCCACGCTGTTGATCTTCACCTTCGTGCCACGTGACCACCTGCTCGATGAGGCGATCGGTCTGGGCGTCGTCAGGTATCTCTCGTTACAGGCCTTCATCCTCGCCTGATAGTCGTTCACGCCGGAGAAGGCATAGAGCTGGAAGGCGGCGGCCAGACCCTTGGCCTCGGCGGTATTTCTCTCGATCTGTTTGGCCCAGTCGTACACTTTGCCGAGGAAGCTCTCCCACTCGGCCTTGTCGAGCTTGGACGGGTCGATCTTATTCGCTTTCTGCAGCAGGTCGAGATAGAGCCCTTTCTCGTAGTTCTGCTCCGCCTGGCCCATCAGGCAGAGCTGCCGATAGCGGTCGGCGTCCGCATAGTCCTTCAGGCTGTAGAACAGGTCTCCGGCGTGGACAAGATCCCCGGTCTCATAGAGCCGCTGTCCCAGAAGATAGCGGGTCTCCAGCAGGAGCGCCTGATCCTCCGCCTCGAAGCTGGTCTTGATCTGGCCGATCTTCGCCAGCGCGGTCTCGGTGTCCCCTCTGTCCAGATAAGCCCGGCCCAGGTAGAGGCGCATCAGGTCCTTTTCCGGCGCCTTCGCGCTCACTTTTCTCAGGATCTCCTCCGCCTTCTCCAGTTCGCCCGCAGCTACGCAGGCTCTCAGCCCCTCCAGGCAGCACCTGTTCCAGGTATCCTTGTCTGCGGGCTCCTCTCCGGCGGCGCCGTACGCCTCGAAAGCTTCCAGATAGCGCCCCTCGGCCATGGCTGCCTCGGCCTTCTGGTACCAGGCGGCGGCGATGCGCTCCCCGGCGTCCCGATAGCTCCCGGCCCGCTCGAAGGCGGCCGCGGCGTCCTCATAGCGCCCCTCGCCCAGGGCCGTTTCGGCCTTCTGGTACCAGGCGGCGGGGGTCGTGGCGGCGGCCTTCTCGCTGGGATGGAAGTATTTCTCATAGAGGCCCTTTTGGGAGGCCTCCTCATACTTCGCCAGGGCCGTGACATAGTCTCCCGCGGCGGCAGCCTTGTCGCCCTGGGAGTCCGCGATCGCCGGCAGGCCCAGCAGCAGGGATGCCGCGATCAGCAGCACCGCCAGGACGCCCGCGCCTGCGAGGAGCAAGCCCTTGCGGACCTTCTTCGCGGCGGCAGCCTTCTGCTCGGCCCTTGCCGCAGCCTCGGCGGCAGCCCGCTCCCGGGCCTCTTGCTCCGCTTCGAGCCGGGTGTCTCTCGCCGCCGTCAGAGCCTGAAGGTCGATCTCGAAAAAGCCCTTCCCACAGATCGGGCAGCGCTGGCCCTTCACCGGCTCGCCGCAGGCGCAGTGCCAAAGATCCAGCGCCAGGGCCGGGACAAAGCGGCAGTCCGCGCCCTGCTGCAGCCTGAGCTGCTTGCAGAGCTCCGTGTCGCCCAGGGCCTTTTCCAGGGGCTCCGCCGGGGGCAGCGGCTCCCAGACCGCCCCCTCGGGCGCAGTCCAGCGGCTGCCGTCGGCAAAGACGGCCGCGCAGATCTCCGCCCGGAGATTCCGGGTGGAGGGATCGGGCAGGAGGATGGGGTTTTTGGCCCCGAAGGCCCCGCCCCGGGATGCGTTCAGGTCCATATAGGTGTAGAGCACCGGGCTCTCCGCCGCGTGGCCCAGGGCGTCCTCCGGCCAGAGCCGAACCTGCACGGCCCTGAGGATCCTGTCGTCAAGGTTCTTCAGCTTCAGCTGGGCGATCAGTCTGCCGTTCTGGTTGTCCCGCAGCAGGGCGCCCGCCGCGATCAGCAGCGGGGCGCCCTCCGCGTACAGCTCAGACGGCAAAGCATACAGCCGGGTAAAGCATTCACTCATGGCGCCTCTCCCTTACAGCTCAGGCAGGGTCTCGTCGTAGACCGGCACGGGCTGGACGGGCGCCGTCACAGGCGCATATACCGCGGCGGGGGCCTTCTCCGGCAGCTTCCCGGCAAAAAGGAAGGTGATGAACAGACCGAAGAGCAGGATGCCCCAGCCGCCGATTGCTCTGACCAGATGGAACAAATCTTCCAGGCTCTCTCCTACGCCTTCGACCGCATGATTTGTATTCTTGATCGCGGTTACCGCGTTCGCAGCGTTATTGTTCACATAGGTGTAGAAATCCGCTCCGAAGGTGGTTCTGCCCGAATCGTAGGTGGAGATAGACTCTGAATAAGCATAGTAGCTGGTGTTGCCTCCGATGCTGCCGCTCAGGATGAGGATCCCGATCAAGATCGCCAACACGCCTGCCCCAAGCCCCATAAATGCAGAGACCTTTTTCATCTTTTTCCTCTCTTTCTTTTTTTCTGAATGGTTCGGCGTCATGGTATCGGCTTCGCCCAGACAGCAAAAGCTTGCTTTTCTATAGGAGCGCCGACCCAAAAGCCTCGTACATATTCAATTTATCAAATTACAGAGTGGAAAACAAGTAGCCGGCTACATCGTGTCCGCGGCTTTTTCCGCGTTTTCCGAAAAGCGGGCCGCCGACCGCGAAAATCTTCTGAAAAAGCCGCAAAAACAGCGCAAAAAACTCTTGCAATTTGAAAACGATCCTTATATAATGTCAAGGCATTTCGCATGGGAGCGGACTTTACGCCCGGTGGCCTGGAGAACAGGCTGGGCGCAGGGGCGGATGTTCCCAGAGGAAATAACAAATATGAAAAGGAGAAAAAAAGCAAATGTCTGTCGTATCCATGAAGCAGCTGCTGGAAGCCGGTGTCCACTTCGGTCACCAGACCCGCCGCTGGAACCCCAAGATGGCCGAGTATATCTACTGCGAGCGCAACGGCATCCACATCATCGACCTGCAGAAGACCGTCCGCAAGCTGGAGGAAGCCTATAACTTCGTCCGCGACCTGGCTGCCAACAACGGCACCATCCTCTTCGTCGGCACCAAGAAGCAGGCCACCGACGCCGTCCGCGAGGAAGCCTCCCGCGTCGGCATGTACTACGTGAACGCCCGCTGGCTGGGCGGTATGCTCACCAACTTCAAGACCATGCGCACCCGCGTGGACCGTTTGGCCCAGCTGAAGAAGATGCAGGAAGACGGCACCTTCGACATGCTGCCCAAGAAGGAAGTCATGAAGCACCTGGGCGAGATGGAGAAGCTGGAGAAGTACCTGGGCGGCGTGAAGGAAATGAAGAAGCTCCCCGGCGCCATGTTCGTGGTCGACCCCCGCAAGGAGCACAACGCCATTGCCGAGGCCCGCAAGCTGCACATCCCCATCGTCGCCATCGT
>JAFZOC010000202.1 GCA_017550765.1 Oscillospiraceae bacterium | reverse complement strand
GGAGCGCATCGCGCTGATCGGTCCCAACGGCACCGGCAAATCCACCCTGCTGAAGCTGATCCTCTCTGAGGAGCAGCCCGACGAGGGCTGGCTCTATCTGGGCCCCGCGATCCGGACGGCGTACCTGCCCCAGACCGTGAGCTTCTCTCTGGACAGCCGCTCCGCCCTGGACACGATGCTGTACGATGCCCGCTGTCAGCCGCAGGAGGCCCGGGACCGCCTGGCCGCCTTCGGTTTCCGGGGCGAGGACGTGTTCACCCCCGTGGGCGCCCTCTCCGGCGGCGAGCGCAGCCGGCTGAAGCTCTGCATGCTCATGGGGGGCGACGTGAACTACCTGATCCTGGACGAGCCCACCAACCATCTGGACATCGCCAGCCGCGAGTGGATGGAGGACGCCCTCTCGGACTACGAGCAGACCCTGCTCTTCGTCTCCCACGACCGCTGGTTCATCGAGCGCAACGCCACGCGGATCTGGGCCATGGAGGACGGCCAGGTCCTGGACTTCCGGGGCGGCTATCGGGCATACTGCGCCTGGAAAGAGCGGCAGATCGCCCTCCGGCAGACGGAAAAGAGCGTCCAGAAGAAGGAAGAGAAAAAGAAGCCCCGGGCCCCCAGCGCCGAGAAGCAGATCGCCAAAGTCGAGCGTGAGATCGCGCGGCTGGAGGAAAAGATCGCCGCCCTCGACGCCGAGGCTGAGGTCCACGCCGCCGATTACCAGCAGCTCCTGGCGATCGGCGAAGAGCGCGAGAGCCTGGATGCCCAGCTGATGGCGCTCTACGAGAGATGGGAGGAGCTCAATGGATAAAAAGAAGACCGTCATCTGGCTGATCGTAGCCGGCGTCCTGCTGGCGGCAGGGCTGGCGCTGCGCTTCCTGGTGGGCGGGATGGGCTATGTCCCCTATCTGCTGGGCGCGGCCGCCCTCATCATCGTGATCGACCTGTTCCACAAGAACTGGGCCGTGCTCTCGGGCATCTTCCTCTCGGGCGGGCTGATCCTGCGCTTTGCGCTGCGGGGCTACGCCTACTGGGGCTATCTGGCCGCCTTCATCGCGGCGCTGATCGTCGCCCACCGCTTCCTGAGCAAGACGCTCTGGCGGGTGGTGATCGTGTTGGTGTGCATCGGCTTCCTCTACTTCTGCATCGTGGAGATCCCGATCATCAAGAACGCCGTCACCGACGAAGATCCCCAGCGGGACTACATCGTGGTCCTGGGCGCCGCGGTCTACGGCGAGGAGCCCTCCCTGACCCTGGTCCGGCGGCTGGAAGGCGCCCTGGACTATCTGGAGCATTTCCCGGAGAGCGTCGCCGTCGTGTCCGGCGGCATGGGTCCCGGCGAAACGGTCACCGAGGCCCAGGCCATGCGCGACTGGCTCATAGAGCACGGCATCGCCGAGGAGCGGATCGTCATGGAGGACAAGGCCACCTCCACCCTGGAGAACCTGCGTTTCTCCTTCGAGCTCATCCGGGAACGGGGCGACGATCCCGACGGGAACGTGGCGATCTGCTCCAGCGCCTATCACCTCTACCGGGCCAAGCTCATGGCCCGCAACGAGGGCGTCGCCGCCGTGGGCGTGGCCGCCCCCTGGGGCTATTTCTTCGTCATGCTCAACTACTTCATCCGCGAGGCCTTCGGCGTGACCCACCTCTGGGTCTTCGGCTGGTGAGCGACGCCGGCAGCGCACGCAGAGCATCCCCCGCGCGTGGCGCTCGACCGCGGGCGTGGACATCATATGCGATACACAGACAAAACGATATACAGACAGGAGGAGACACATGGACAAAGAAGAACGCGGCGAGCTGGACGAGAAGATCGTCCTCACAGACGAAGACGGCCAGGAGGTCAGCTTTGACTTTCTGGACCTGATCGAGTACCAGGGCGAGGAGTATCTGCTGGTGCTGCCCACCGACGAGGAGTTCGCGGACGAGGTCGTGATCCTGCGCATGGAGCCGGGCGAGACCGAGGACGACGTGAGCTACATCGGCGTGGAGGACGAGGCGGTGCTCCAGGCGGTGTATGAGATCTTCAAGGAGCGGGCCAAGGACGAGTTCGAGTTCCTGGACTGATCGGCGCGGCCCGAAAAGAGCCGTCCCCGGAAACTGCGCGCAGTTGCCGGGGACGGCTAAATGAACGGGCGGCAGGACAAAAGACGTCCTGCCGCCCGTTCTTTCCTTCCGCTCCTTCTTTGCATGAAAAACGCCCCATCTTTCGATGGGGCGTTCTTTTTAGACAGGTCCGGCAGGGATCACTCGTTGATGGCGATGACGACGCCGGAGCCAACGGTGCGGCCGCCCTCGCGGATAGCGAAGCGGAGGCCCTTCTCGATGGCGATCGGGGTGATCAGCTCAACGTCCATGTCGACGTTGTCACCGGGCATGCACATCTCGGTGCCTTCGGGCAGGGTGATGACGCCGGTCACGTCGGTGGTACGGAAGTAGAACTGGGGACGGTAGTTGTTGAAG
>JAFZOC010000201.1 GCA_017550765.1 Oscillospiraceae bacterium | reverse complement strand
TGTGGACTTCAACTACGAGGTCTCCCGGTCCCTGGCCGCCTGTGAGGGGGCCGTGCTGGTGGTGGACGCCGCTCAGGGCATCGAGGCCCAGACCCTGGCCAACACCTACCTGGCGGTGGATGCAGGCCTGGAGGTCCTGCCCGTCATCAACAAGATCGACTTGCCGGCGGCGGAGCCGGATCGGGTGAAGCAGGAGATCGAGGACATCATCGGCCTGCCCGCCATGGACGCGCCGGAGATCTCCGCCAAGAACGGCATCAACATCCACGCGGTCCTGGAGACCATCGTCGCCGGCGTCCCCGCCCCCAAGGGGGATCGGAGCGCGCCCCTCAAGGCGCTGATCTTCGACAGCCAGTACGATCCCTATCGGGGTGTCATCGTGTTCATGCGCATCATGGACGGCACGGTCCGCACCGGCGACACCGTGCGTATGATGGCCACGGGGGCCGAGTACAAGATCGTGGAGATCGGTCATCTGGCCCCCCGGGGCTACATCCCATGCGACGAGCTGGGCGCCGGCGAGGTGGGCTACCTCACGGCCAGCATCAAGCAGGTGGCCGACACCAAGGTGGGCGACACCGTCACCTCCGCCGAGTATCCCACGGCCGAGGCTCTGCCCGGCTATCGCGAGGCCCAGCCCATGGTCTTCTCCGGCATCTATCCCGCCGACGGCGCGCGGTACGGGGATCTGCGGGACGCGCTGGAGAAGCTCAAGCTCAACGACGCGGCGCTGTCCTATGAGCCGGAGACCTCCATCGCCCTGGGCTTCGGCTTCCGCTGCGGCTTCCTGGGCCTGCTGCACATGGAGATCATCCAGGAGCGGCTGGAGCGGGAGTTCAATCTGGATCTGATCACCACCGCGCCCAGCGTGGTCTATCTGGTCAAGTGCATCGGCAAGGAGGAGCGCTACATCGACAATCCCCAGGACTACCCGTCCCCGGGGGAGATCGAGTGGCAGGCCGAGCCCTTTGTCCGGGCCAGCATCATCACGCCCCAGGCGTATATCGGCAACATCATGGAGCTGTGCCAGGAGCGGCGCGGCGACTATCGGGACATGGCCTATCTGGACACGGACCGGGTGGAGCTCCACTATGATCTGCCCCTGGGGGAGATCATCTACGACTTCTTCGACGCCCTGAAGAGCCGCACCCGGGGCTACGCCTCCCTGGACTACGAGCTGAACGAGTATCGCCAGAGCAAGCTGGTGAAGCTGGACGTGCTGCTGAACGGGGAGCTGGTGGACGCGCTGAGCTTCATCGTCCATGAGGACAAGGCCTATCCCAGGGCCAGGAAGATCACGGAAAAACTCAAGGAAAACATCCCCCGCCAGCTCTTCGAGATCCCCGTCCAGGCGGCCATCGGCGGCAAGGTCATTGCCCGGGAGACCATCAAGGCCCTGCGCAAGGACGTGCTGGCCAAGTGCTACGGCGGCGACGTGACGCGGAAGAAGAAGCTGCTGGAGAAGCAGAAGGAGGGCAAGAAACGCATGCGCTCCTTCGGCACCGTCCAGGTCCCCAGCGAGGCCTTTATGGCGGTCTTAAAACTGGACGACGAGTAAGGAGGCGGTCATCATGGCGGTCAAGCCCCTGGGCATCTATATCCATGTGCCCTTCTGCCGCAGCAAATGCGAATACTGCGACTTCTACTCCCTGGGTGGGAGCCGGGACAAGAGCCTCCTGGAGGGCTATCAGGAGGCGGTGACGCTCCACATCCGGGAGGCCGCCCGCCAGGCCCCCGGCTACTGCGTGGACACCATCTACTTCGGCGGCGGCACCCCCAGCTTCTTCGGCGCGGAGGGCCTCATCAAGATCCTCCGCGAGATTGACCGCCGCTTCGCCGTGGCCAAGGACGCGGAGGTCAGCCTGGAGGCCAACCCCGACAGTGTGGATCTCAAATCCCTGAAATCCCTGCATCGGGCGGGCTTCAACCGCATCAGCATCGGTGTGCAGTCCGATCTGGACGAGCAGCTCAAGGCCCTGGGCCGTCCCCACACCTATGAGCAGGCCCGCCGTGCGGTCCTGGACGCCCGATCCGCGGGCTTCGACAACCTGTCCGTGGATCTGATGTTCGGCCTGCCCAACCAGAGCCGCCAGATGTGGATGAGCACCCTGGAGCACGTCATGGAGCTTCGGCCCAACCACATGTCCTGCTACGGCCTGAAGGTGGAGCCCGGCACGCCCCTGTACGACTACCAGGACTACGCCGGTCTGCCCGACGACGACGCCCAGGCGGATATGTATCTGTACTGCGTGGAGAC
>JAFZOC010000200.1 GCA_017550765.1 Oscillospiraceae bacterium | reverse complement strand
TCCCGGGCCAGGATCGCGTCCACGTCGATCTGTTCCGGCGGGAAGATCTCCATGCTCCCGTCGTAGAAGAGCACACAGAGGTCGCCCATATTCGGCATCTGCTTGTAGATCTGCCCGTTCCGGATCAGAAGGCCGTCCCGCTGGGTGAGCATGCTGTCGCCGTTCACCGCCAGGATCGCTTCGTTGGCGCGGGCGATCCCCTCGCCGTTATCGAAGGTCCCGTATTCTGGAAAGCCTGTACGGAAGCAGTCCAGGTCGCTCAGATAGATGTCCGCGACATAGTAGGTCATCCCCGGGAAGTCCTCCGGACGGGCGTGCTCCGTCACCGTGACGGACACGCGGGGACTGCTGTAGCTGTTCTCGGTCCACCGGATCTCTTCGGTGAAATGCTCGGCGAAGCGCTCCTGCCAGGTCTCCGGGACCGGCTCCGGCGTCGGCGCAGGCGTCAGTCCAGGGTCCGCCGCGACGGTCTCGTCCCCCGGTGCGACGTCCGCAGTCGGAGCCGGCGACACCGGGACAAGGGGCTCCTCCTGCCGTTCCACCGAACCGATCGGACCGGGCATCCCCTCCTGCAGCAGTCGGATATGCGGGATGACGTGGTGGAACAGGGAAAAGACGCACAGCACCAGACCGGTCAAAAGGATCTGGAGCAGGATGAGCTTCCAGACCGAAAGCTTCTTCTCGCTCTCATGCGTTCCCATCCGACTCGCTCCCTTCCTGGGCCCAGCCCTCCGGATAATCGCCGAAGAACCAGTGCACCACGCGATAGCGGAAGATCTTGTACATATCCAGATACCACTGCGCGCGCACGCCTCCGTCCGCGTCGAAGCTCCACCCCACGTTCTTGGAATGTTCCTGTTCGAAGGTGATCCAGCAGTCCGGGAGCTCCTCATAGATCTGCTCCATCTGCTCCTCGGGGATCCCGTAGTTCCAGATGCAGTAGAAACGCTGCAAGTCCTTCAGGCCGAAGACCGGACGGATGTCCTGTACCCCGGTCCAGCTCACGTTCAGCAGCTGCAGGCTCTCACAGGCTGCCAGGGGGCTGATGTCCTCCAGCGACAGGCACTGATAGAGCTCGAGCATCTCCAGCTCCTTGCAGTTGGCCAGCGGGCTCAGGTCGCTGACTTTGTTGTAGGACAGGATGATGTATTTGAGGTGGGGCATGTAGCCCATGAAGCTGATATCGGAGATCGAATTGTGCCCGATGTCCAAATACTCGACTTCGTTGCAGAAACGCATGACCTGGGCGTTGCTGTTGGTCAGCAGAAAGGTCAGATGGATGACCTTGATGTCGGTCAGGAAGTTCAGATAGGAGATGTGGACCCTCCAGACGATCTTCGTCTCCGGCCATTCCGCCCGCAGAGCGGCCAGTTCCTCGTCGTCGATCCCGCAGTCGTCCAGCAGCAGATAGCGGCAGCGTCTGAGACAGGGCAGCGCGCGGCGCAGTTCCGGAAGGCCCTCGTTGCCGATCGGGACGCGGACGTACTCGATCCGTTCTTCTTCGGTGGAGACTTCCCGTCCAAAGAGCTGGAAGCGATAGACGAACAGCGTGTCCGGCGCCGCCGTCTGGAGCGTATGCAGTTCTTCCAGCGTCAGGGCGTTCGACCCGTCCTCTCCCGTGAGCGTTGCCCGCTCCAGGCACGGCAGCAGTCCCAGCGCTCGGATCGTCTCCTCCAGGCGCTCCGCCTGCAGCGCGCTCAGATCCAGTTCCCGGACGTCTTCCGGCACGGTCTGATCCAGGACCGAGACCGTATAGCGTAGGGAGATCTCCGGGCGTTCCTCCCGGAGCTGCCGGATCTGGGCCGGTTCCAGGTCCGTCTCGGGCAGCAGAATCTCGCGCAGCGCCGGCAGATACCGGATGCGCTCCCGGAGCAGCGCATAGTCGAAGCTCCCCCGGGGGAGCTCTACGCTCTCCGTCCCGTTATCCAGCACAGTGCCGCCCAGGTCGACGGTATAGCGCACCCGGACCTGCGGATGGGTCTGGATGTAGTCCATGACCGCCGCAAGATCCGTGCTGCCGCTCAGATCCAATTCCCGCAAGTTCGGATACTGGTCAAGTCCCTTGAGGCCGTCCGCGTCCAGCGCTCCGGTATAGCTCTCCACCGAGCTCAGTTCGCGCTGCCGCGCCTCCTCCAGGGCCCGGGCCTCCTCCAGGGCACGCTGTTCCGCCAGGCGTTTTTCCCGGAGCCCGACGGCCGCGCCGGCAGCGAAAGCCAGCAGGACCAGGATGACGGTGACGATCATGCCGATCTTTTTCTTTTTCATGTTCGATACCCTCATTTTTGAGCCTATCTTTTGTCATTATATCTACTGCAGGTCGATTTGGCAAGTATCCCTTGCGGAGCGCCCTTCACCTTTTCCTTGCGGAGCGCCCCTCACCTTTGCTATAATGCCGACAGGAAGTCACGCATCGGAGCGATCGCCCGACCAGAAAGGATACGAGCCCATGACGAACTACAAGCTGACGATCTCATATGACGGCACCCGCTACCGGGGCTGGCAGCGCCAGGGCAATACCCCCGATACGATCCAGGAGAAACTCGAGTCTGTCCTGTCCCGGATCCTGGACCAGGATGTGGAAGTCGCCGGCAGCGGCCGGACCGACGCCGGGGTCCACGCGCGCGAGCAGGTCTGTTCCTTCCGCGCGGAGACTGCTCTCAGCGCAGCGGAGCTGCTGGACGCCCTGCGGGAGCATCTGCCGGAGGATATCGGCGCCGTATCGCTGGAGATCGCGCCGCCCCGCTTCCACGCCCGGCTCAACTGCACGCGCAAGACTTACGTCTATCAGGTCTGGAACAGCAGCGCCCCCAACGTGTTCCGGCGTCGCTACATGTTTGCCCTCCCAGGCCCTCTGGACCTCGACGCCATACGTACAGCCGCGGCGGATCTCGTCGGGTCCCATGATCTCCTCGGCTTCAGCTCGCTCAGATCCTCGAAACGCTCCACGGTGCGGGAGATCTTCGACGTGCAGATCCTGCGAGAGGGCGATCTGGTCAGGCTGGTCTTCACCGGGACCGGCTTCCTCTATAACACCGTGAGGATCATGGTCGGGACGCTCCTCTCGATCGGTACGGGCGCCCTGCCGGTCGACTCTGTCAGGCGGGTACTGGAGAGCCGTGACAGGGCTCTCGCCGGTCCTACGGCGCCCGCCCAGGGGCTCATCCTCTGGAGCGAGGAGCACAGCTGCGGCAAATAGTATGGATATACAGGAAAGAGCCCGCGCCGCGTGCTCTTTCTATTGACATTCGGACAGATTATTGTTAGAATGAGTCGTCTCAATTGGATAGAGCTATCCGAAGCAAGATGACGACCGCCTCGAAAGAGGCCAAGGCCACACGGACAGCCGGGTCGAATGCCGGATCCCGCAGGTGCGGCGGCAACTTCTGTTGCCTTATTGATCGCGTTAAGAGCGAATTTTATAAGTTGGTCACTATAAACCAATGCTGAGAAGCATACAACTTGTGAAATGGTCAATAAGAGTAGTAAAAGTATTTTGCTATATAGACTCTTTTCCCATCGAGACCGGCCGCCCCTCTCATTTTTCACGCGGGCTGCCCTGGTCATATCTCACGAAGACGTATGCGTATGGCATACGTCTTTTTATTCGTTCAGGAGGAACAGCCATGAACAAGAGCAGCAAGATCATCGAGCTGAAACACATCTCCAAAGCTTTCGACGGCCAGACGGTACTGGACGATATCAGCCTCTATATCTACGACAACGAGTTCCTCACGCTGCTGGGCCCCTCCGGCTGCGGCAAGACCACGACTCTGCGCATCATCGGCGGCTTCGAGACTGCCGACGAGGGGGACGTGATCTTTCTGGGCGACCGCATCAACGACGTGCCGCCTCACAAGCGCAATGTGAACACCGTCTTCCAGCGCTATGCCCTCTTCCCCCATCTGAACGTGTTCGAGAACGTGGCCTTCCCTCTGCGGGAAAAGCGCGTCCCCAAGGCTGAGATCACCGAGCGGGTCACCGAGATGCTCAAGCTGGTCGCTCTGGCCGGCTTTGAGAAGCGCAGCGTCACCTCCCTCTCCGGCGGACAGCAGCAGCGTGTGGCGATCGCCCGCGCCCTGGTCTCCAAGCCCAAGGTGCTCCTGCTGGACGAGCCTCTGGCCGCTCTGGACCTGAAGCTGCGCAAGGACATGCAGCAGGAACTGAAAAAGATCCAGAAAGCCACCGGGATCACCTTCGTCTTCGTCACCCATGACCAGGAAGAAGCTCTTTCCATGTCTGACACCGTGGTGGTCATGTCCGAGGGGCGCATCCAGCAGATCGGCACCCCCGTGGACATCTACAACGAGCCGCGGAACGCCTTTGTAGCGGATTTCATCGGCGAGAGCAACATCCTGGACGGTGTGATGCTGCGGGACCGGCGCGTCAGCTTCGCCGGCCACGTCTTCGACTGTGTGGACGAGGGCTTCGAGCCGAAGGAGCCTGTGGACGTGGTCGTCCGGCCCGAGGACGTGGACATCGTCCCCGTAGATAAGGGCATGCTCAAGGGCACGGTCACCTCTGTGACTTTCCTGGGCGTCCACTATGAGATCATCGTAGACATCAACGGCTTCAAGTGGATGATCCAGACCACAGACTATGTGGATGTGGACGCCTACATCGGCCTGTATATCGAGCCCGACGCCATCCACGTGATGAAGAAATCCGAGTATTCCGGCATGTTCGGCGACTATTCCAGCTACTCCATGGAGCTGGATGAGATCGGCGAGCTGGAAGAGGAGCAGCTGGAGGAACTGGGCGAGCTCACCGAGGGCAGCGCCCCGGAAAGCGAGGCCGAGACATGAGCCAGAAGAGAGCTTCCCCGCTCCGGACGGGCCTGATCCAGCGCATGCTGCTCACGCCCTATTCCGTGTGGGCGCTGCTGTTCATCGTAGTGCCGCTGTTCTTCGTCGCCTTCTACGCTTTCACCGACAGCCAGATGCACTTCACATTGGACAACATGCGCAAGGTCTTCACCTACCGCATCGACACCGAGCAGACCACGCCCTACTATATCATGGTCTTCGGCCGCTCCTTCAAGCTGGCCGTCATTTCCACGCTGATCTGTCTGCTGCTGGGCTATCCCTTCGCCTATCGCATCGCCCATGCCTCCCCGCGCGTCCAGAGCATCCTGATCACCGTCATCATGATCCCCATGTGGATGAACTTCCTGATCCGCACTTACGCCTGGATGGTCATCCTCCAGGACAAGGGCATCCTGAACAACGGCCTGGCGCTGCTGGGCCTGGGCCCCGTCCATGTGATCGGCACAGAGACCGCCGTCGTCATCGGCATGGTGTACGACTATCTGCCCTATATGATCTTGCCGATCTACTCCGTCATGGCGAAGATGGACGATAAGCTCCTGGAAGCCGCCAAAGATCTGGGCTGCAACGGCTTCGGCGTGCTGCGCCGGGTCATCTGGCCTCTGAGCCTGCCCGGCGTCATCTCCGGCGTGAACATGGTGCTCATCCCCTCGGTCAGCACCTTCTACATCTCCCAGAAGCTGGGCGGCAAGATGAAGCTGATCGGCGACGAGATCGAAGAGAAATACGCCAACTTCGACTTCAACGGCGCCGCCGCCATCGCTTTCATCATGATGGTGCTCCTGCTGGTCGTGATGGCTCTGCTGCAGCATCGGGCCAACAAGCGCGCGGTCGCGTAAAGGAGGCGGGAAGATGAAAACACTGTCGCGTATCTATACCGTTCTGATCCTGCTCTTCCTCTTCGCCCCGATCGCGATCCTGATCGTCTACTCCTTCAACGGCAGCAACAGCACCGCCGTGATGACCGGCTTCTCCCTGCAGTGGTACGCAGAGCTCTTCCGCAATTCCAACATCCTGGAAGCCTTGCGCAACACCCTGCTGCTGGCCCTCAGCAGCGCGCTGATCGCCACGGTCATGGGCACCGCCGCTGCCGTGGGCATCTTCCGGCTGCGCAACAAGTATCTGCGCGTCGCGCTGGACACCGTCACCAATATCCCGATGATAAACCCCGACATCATCACCGGTATCTCCCTGATGCTGATGTTCGTGTTCGCGGGACGGCTCTTCGGGCTGAACAACTCCCTGAACTTCGCCACCATCCTCATCGCGCATGTGACCTTCTGTCTTCCCTATGTGATCTTGCAGGTCCTGCCCAAGCTCCAGCAGATGGACAAGGCTCTGCCGGAGGCCGCCATGGACCTGGGCTGCACGCCGCTGCGCGCTTTCTTCAAGGTGGAGATCCCCGAGCTCTTCCCGGGCATCCTCACCGGCATGATCATGGCCTTCACCATGTCCCTGGACGACTTCGTCATCAGCTATTTCACCTCCGGCCCGGGTTTCCAGACCCTGCCGGTGCTGATCTACAGCATGACCAAAAAGAGCGTCAAGCCCACCATCTATTCCCTTGCGACCATCATCTTCTTCGTGATCCTGGCGCTGCTCACCGCTTCCAACCTGATCGACAGCGACACCAGCAAGGCGGTCAAGGAAGCGCGGGAGAAGAAAAGAGCCAAAAAACAAGCATCCGCATCTTGAACATCTGGAGGTACTACCATGAAAAAGCTGCTTTCCGTCCTGCTCTGCGCCGCCCTGCTCTTCGGCATGGCGGGTCTGCTCTCCGCCTGCGGCGGATCCACCCGGACCCTGAACGTGTACAACTGGGGCGAGTACATCTCCGACGGCTCCGAGGGGAGGCTGGACACCATCAAGGCCTTCGAAGCCTGGTACAAGGAGACCTACGGCCAGACCATCAAGGTCAACTACACCACCTTCGCCAGCAACGAGGACATGTACAACAAGCTCTCCAGCGGCGCAGTCAGCTACGACGTGGTGATCCCCTCGGACTATATGATCGCCAAAATGATCGACGAGGGCATGCTCCTCCCGCTGAACTTCGACAACATCCCCAACTATGCCAACATCGACGAGAACTTCCGCGGACTGAACTATGACCCG
>JAFZOC010000024.1 GCA_017550765.1 Oscillospiraceae bacterium | reverse complement strand
GGCCACGCGCTGCCGGTGGCAGATGGAGCGTGGCCGGGATCTCCGCAGCCGCGCCGTTGGCGGGCCGTAGCGAAGCAGGCCCGGGAACGGCAACGCGGCAAGGCGGCCGCGGGGGCTTTTAGGGGGGCGCGGGGACGGATCCCCCTCGCTGTCATGGCGAGGAGGGCCCTTGGGCCCGACGTGGCCATCCGTCTCCTGGGACGCGGGGGACGGGGGACGCGGCTGGCCACGCCAGTGCTGCGGCACTGGCTCGCCATGACAGGGGTCGGGACAGCCGCGGGATGCCACGAGGCGCGGCTGGGCCGAGATGCGCAAAATGCAAAAATAGTACTTGCCAGACTTGACATCTATAGTGTATAATGATTTGGACTGTTTCTAGACAAAGATCCAGTAAAAGACCAAGAGCTCTTATATACTTTTTCAGGAAGGAAGCAACACATGGAGACTAAAAACATCCGTAACATCGCCCTCCTTGGCCACGGCAACAGCGGCAAGACCAGTCTGGCCGAGAGCATGCTCTTCGTGACCGGCGCCGTCGATCGCCAGGGCCGCGTCGCCGACGGCAACACCGCCTGCGACTACGACGCCGAGGAGATCAAACGCCAGATCACCATCGCCGCCTCCATCGCCCCCATCGCCTTCGGCGGCAAGAAGATCAACGTCCTGGACTGCCCGGGCTACTTCGACTTCGTCGGCGAGACCCTCTGCGCCCTGCGCGCGGTGGAAGCCGGCGCCATCCTCGTCACCGCCAAGGACGGCATCTCCGTCGGCGCCGAGCGTATGTGGAAGGTCCTGAAGGCCGCAAAGCTCCCCACCTTCTTCGTCATCTCCAAGACCGATGAGGAGCACGGCGACTTCTTCGCCGTGGTGGAGAAACTGCGCGAGAAGTACGGCAGCATCGTCGCCCCCGTCACCATCCCCACCTCCGACGGCACCGGCGTCATCGACCTGGTCAAGAACGTCGCCTACGTCACCAAGGGCGGCAAGACCACCAAGACCGCCGTCCCCGCCGCCGACGCCGGCCACGTGGAAGATCTGCGCATGGAGCTCATGGAGACCGCCGCCGGCGCCACCGAGGAGCTCATGGAGAAGTTCTTCGAGGAGATGGAGCTCAGCGAGGAGGATATGATCGCCGGGATCAAGGCCGGCGTCGCCACCCGTGACGTCATCCCCGTCTTCGCCAGCGCCGCCATGCAGAACATCGGTACCGAGGCCCTCCTCCAGGGCATCGCCGACTACGTCCCCGATCCCACCGAGGTCGAGGGCATCGATCCCAGCGGCCCCGTCCAGGCCTTCGTGTTCAAGACCGTCTCCGACCAGTTCGGCAAGTACAGCTTCATCAAGGTCATGAAGGGCACCGTCACCTCCGACCTGTCCCTGCGCAACGTCCGCGCCGCCAGCACCGACAAGCTGGGCCGCCTCTACACCGCCACCGGCAAGAAGATGACCGAGGTCAAGGACGCCTGCTGCGGCGACATCGTGGCCGTGGGCAAGATGGACTGGAAGACCGGCGACACCGTCTGCGATCCGCGCAACGAGGCCGAGCTGCCCCCCGTCGAGATGCCCGAGCCCTGCTACTCCATGGCCATCTCCCCCAAGACCAAGGGCCAGGACGACAAGGT
>JAFZOC010000199.1 GCA_017550765.1 Oscillospiraceae bacterium | reverse complement strand
TCCTGTTTCTGAAAAGAGTGTTGCTCTGATATGCAAAGAACGCTCATGGCACATACCAAGTGATGTTATCATACCATGTTTTTTCCGTCGCTTCAATAAGATCTTTTCGCCATCGCCGCTTTTTTCGTCACGCGGGCCCCGGTCCCCCAGGGAGCCGCGGCGCCGGCAGCAGGCGCAGATACGGCGAGAGCGGCCGCCTCGAGGGTCCTCGAGGCGGCCGCTCTCCGGCAGATCGCTCTCCGCTGTCGGTCACTTCCCGTCGGGAAAACTGGTGAAGGCGCCGCGCTCCACCAGCGGCAGGCCTGCGCGCTCCTTCTCCGCCGCGATCGCCCGGATCAGGAACGCCATATTCCTGCCCAGGTTGCGCATGGTCTGCAGGCCCTCCAGATCCTTCTCCACGTCCGCCGCCGTGAAGCCGTGGACCTGATCCCAGTAGGTGCTGGAGGCCACGGGCATGCCGGAGATCGTGAAGTACTTGTTCAGCACGTCGAAAGAGGCGGTGTTGCCGCCCCGGCGGCAGCTCACCACCGCGGCGCCCACCTTCATGTGCTTGGAAAAACCGGTGCTGTAGAAGAGCCGGTCCAGGAAGCCCAGCAGGGCCCCGTTGGGCGAGCCGTAGTAGACGGGGCTGCCGATCAGCAGGCCGTCCGCCTGCTCCAGGAGCTTCGCCGCCTCGTTCACGCCGTCGTCGAAGACGCAGCGGTCGTTCTTGTCGCAGAAGCGGCAGGCGGTGCAGCCGTGGGCGTCCCCCGGCCGGATCTGCATCAGGCGGGTCTCGATCCCCTCCTCTTCCAGGACGCGGCGGACCTCCTCCAGCGCCCGGGCCGTGCAGCCCTGGGGATGGGGGCTGCCGTTGACGATCAGTACCATGTGCGACATCTCGTACCGCTCCTTTCCCGCTATCTCTGCGCGTCCCGGACGGCGTCCAGGACGAGCTGCATGCTCTCCGGGCGCTCCAGAGCCAGGGTCGTGAGCCCGGCCGCGGTCTTGATGTCCACTGCGGGCTTCTCCTCCCGCACGGTCACGCAGTGCCCCGCGCTGATCACCCGGCGGCTCAGCTCCGCGCTCTGGATCTCCGCGTAGGGGATGTAGCCCCAGCGGAGGCCCTGGGGCAGATAGAGCGCCGCCCTGCCGATGCGGTACTGCTCCACTTTGCGGGCGGCTCGGAAGTCCTCCGCCGCGTTCTCGATGGTCTTCCCCTCCAGAAGGGGCTTGGGCGCGATCATCGTCCTCTCTCCTTTCGGTCGTCTGGCTCTCTAGATCGGGACGGCGGCCCGTCCCCTCTCCGACGTCTCCATCATACTACGATCCGGGGCGGAGCGCAAGGGCGCGGTCTGGGCGCGACGCGCTCTTGTATCCCGCGGCGCTTTCGTGTATGATAGGGGCGAGAGACAAGGAGGCGATCCATGTGACCCTGCTGCAGATGCGCTATATCCTGGAGATCGAGCGCTGCGGCTCCCTGAACAAGGCCGCCCGGCGGCTCTTCGTGACCCAGTCCGCCCTCTCCAGCGCCCTGGCGGAGGTGGAGAAGGAGCTCTCGATCCAGATCTTCCGCCGCTCCAACCGGGGCATCAGCCTGACCGAAGAGGGGCGCTACCTGGTGAGCCAGATTGCGCCGATCGTGAGCTCCAGCAGCAAGCTGGACCGCTACTACGCCCAGCGCCGTTCGCCGGACCGGGCGGAGCTGTCCGTCGCGAGCCAGCGCTACCCCTTCTGCGCCAAGGCCTTCGTGGCGCTGCTGCAGGAGCTGGGTGAGGGGCCGAAGCAGCTGAGCCTCAAGGAGCTGGACATGGCCGAGGTCATCCGCGAGGTGGCCGGGGGCCAGAGCGACCTGGGCGTGATCTTCCTATCGGAGGCCACGGACGCCCCGGTGCGCCGGGCGCTCCAGGAGCAGGATCTGGTCTTCGAGACGCTGGTGACGCTGCGGCCCCATGTGTTCCTGCGGGCGGGCCATCCTCTCGCCGGCGCAGCTTCCCTGCGTCTGGACCAGCTGCGCCCCTATCCCAACGTCGTCTTCGCCCAGGCGGACAGCGACCCCAGCTTCGCCGAGGAGGCCGTCACGGGGCTCTGCGGGGATCTGGACCGGGTCATCCGCGTCAGCGACCGGGCCACGATCTACAATGTGATGGCCCACACCGACTGCATCTCCACCGGCAGCGGGATCCTCCCCGCGGGCTACTGCGACGAGCGGCTGGTGTCCATCCCGCTGGAGGATGCCCACGACATGATCCTGGGCACGATCCGCCACCGGGGCCGCCCGGTCTCGGACCTGGAGCGGCGCTTCGTCGAGATCCTGCGGGAGACCGCCGGGGAGCCCCAGGGCTGATCGGAGGCGTCGGAGCCGGTCCGCCGCCCTCCGCCGCAGCCTTTTGCTGATGAACGAAGAACGATGGGCCGAAAAGCCCATCGTTTTTCATTTCCTGTCGCCGATCTGCCGTCTCCGCTCAGAGCCCGCGCATGGCCTGCTCCAGGTCCGCGATCAGGTCCTCCGCGTTCTCCAGGCCCGCAGAGATCCGAATCAGGCCCGGCGCGATGCCGGCCTCCCGCAGTTCCTCCTCGTTGTAGGTGGAGTGGGTCATGGAGGCGGGGTGTTCGATCAGGCTCTCGGCGTCGCCCAAGGAGACGGCCACGGTGATCAGCTTGAGCCTGTCCACCAGGGCCATGCCCGCCTGTTTGCCGCCGCGGACCTCGAAGCTCAGCATGCCGCCGAAATCGCGCATCTGGCGGGCGGCGACCTCGTGGCCGGGGTGGGTGGCGAGACCGGGATAGTTGACCTTTTCCACTGCCGGGTGGGCCGCCAGGAAGGCCGCGATCTTGGCCGCGTTCTCACAGTGCCGCGCCACGCGCAGCTCCAGGGTCTTCAGCCCGCGCAGGATCAGGAAGGCCGCGAAGGGGTCCATCACGGCGCCGGTCATGTCTTTCAGGCCGAAGAAGCGGACCTGGCTGATGAACTCGGCCTTGCCCACCACGAAGCCCGCGATCACGTCGCCGTGGCCGTTGAGGTACTTGGTGGCGGAGTGGACCACCACGTCGGCCCCCAGGTCCAGGGGGTGCTGCAGGGCCGGGGTGGCGAAAGTGTTGTCGCAGACGACTTTGATCTGGGGGTCGTAGGCGTGGGCGATCTGGGCCACCGACGCGATATCCGTGATCTTCAGGGTGGGATTGGCGGGCGTCTCCAGATAGACGGCCACGGTGTTGGGCTTCAAGTGGGCCTTCAGCGACTCCAGATCGGAGGTGTCGATGAAGTCGACTTCCACGCCGTAGCGGGGCAGACCGTGGGCCAGCAGCGCGAAGGTGCAGCCGTAGAGGGTCCCGTCGGCGATGATGTGCTTGCCGGCCCCGGCGATCGTCCACAGGCAGGAGGAGATCGCGCCCATGCCGGAGGCCGTGGCGAGGCAGGCCTCGCCCCCCTCCAGGGCCGCGACCTTGCTCTCCAGCACGGAGGTGGTGGGATTGCCCAGGCGGGTGTAGATATAGCCCTGCTCTGCCCCGGCGAAGCGGCGTCCGCCCTGCTCGCAGGTGTCGAACACGAAGGTGGAGCTCTGGAAGATGGGCGTCGTCAGGGCGCCGTACTGCTGGTCTTTGACGTTCCCGGCGTGGATGGCCTTGGTGCCGAGCCCGTAGTTCTCGTGGTCCATGGTGTCCTCCTTGCGCTTTTTTATCGGATCTGGCCAAAAAGTCAGCCGTCGTTCCAGGACAAATATAGTATATTTTACCCAAAAGCGGTAGTTTTCATTGATGATCGCCTGCTATAAGATCGATCGATAGCGAGGGGGGCGCGCTCGTCCTTCGACCCATGGAAAAACAGCCCGCCGGGATCACCGGCGGGCTGTTCGGACAGGTATGGATACATGGATACGCGCCGGGACTGGCCCTCACGTCGTCGCCAGGGTCTCCTGGCACCAGGCGAAGAGCAGCGCGAAGCTGTCGGCGGCGTCCGGCGCCTCGCCGGCGGAGAGGGCCATGGCGCGCGCCAGGACGGCCCGGTCCTTCCCCTCCAGCAGGGGCAGCAGCTCCGCCTTCGTGGCGGCCCAGACGCCCCGGCGCAGGAAGTGCAGGTCCTGCAGGATATAGAAGACGCGCTTATAGGCCCCCGGCAGCGCCGCGGCGCTCCGCTCGGGCCCGGCGTGGACGGCGCGGTGGCAGATCTCATGAAAGAGGTCCCCCACGCTCTGTTTGACGTAGTTGCGCAGATCCCGCTCGGTCCAGGCCGGGACCAGCTCCCGCAAGGTGCCGCGACAGTCCCTGGTGCTGTGCAGCAGGTGGCAGATCTCCATGGGCGGCCAGTTCGCCAGATCCGCCCTGCCGCAGAGGAAGCCGCAGGACCTGTCCGCATAGGGCAGGGCGCGGATCGCGGCGCGATAGCGGTCCAGGTCGGCGGGCCCCAGCCCGTCGATCACAGCCATCACGTCGATATCGCTCTGTTCCGTCGCCTCGCCCCGCAGATAGCTCCCCTGCAGGCCCAGATAGACCAGTCGCTCGCCGAACTGCTCTTCCAGCAGCGCCTCAAGTTCACGCAGATAGCGGTCGATATCGATCATAGAACGCTCCTTTCCGGCCGCCGGGCCCAGCCGCGCAGCCTGTGCGTCTGCAGGCGGACGCCCGCCTCTCACCAGCCCGTATAGTCGAAGTCCTTGGCGATGAGTTCGCCCTGTTCGTTATACACGGCGTAGGTCAGGGTCCGACTCTCATGGTCGAAGCCCACGTACCTTCCCTGCCAGATCTCGCGGAAGCTGTCGTCGTCCGCCCGATAGTCGGGTTGCGGGTGGTCCTGGGCGTAGTTGGAGCAGATGACGAACTCCGCTCTGTCATAGCAGTCCTCCGCCTCGCGCTGGGCATCGTCCATCATGAAGTAGCCGAGGGCGTCCGTGTTCCCGATCACGTAGGTGGGGTCGATGTGGAAGTTATGGCCATCGATCCTGACATAGGTCCACTGGTGCGAGGCTCTGTCATAGGTCCGGTGCCCGCTCATGTTCGTGGCATCCACCCCCGCCTGCAGCAGCAGATAGGCATAGGCCACCGAGAACTCCTGGCAGATGCCGGTCCCCGTGGTGAGCACGCGGTAGCTGGAGAGATAGTCCGGCACGACATCCGGGCGCGCAGCCTCGTAGTCGTAGGTATAATGATGGGAGAAGTAGATGTACAGGGCGAGGGCCTTCTCCGTGTCGGACCAGTCATCCCGCAGAGTGCTGTTGAGGATGTCCTCCACCAGAGCCGCGAAGGCTTCGATCTGCGCGGCGGCCTCCTCCCGGGGCACCCGGTAGGTGAAGCTCGCCACCCCGTCCTTCACAGGATGGTCCCGGTCATAGCAGTAGTCGATCAGCTGCTCCAGCACCGGGAAGCACTTGTCCGGGAACTGGCCCATCACCCAGTCGTAGGTGTGGTCGTCCGGACAGGCGAAGGTATCCTCCCCGGCCATCACCGCGTCCACCAAGCCGTACCAGGCATCGCGCATCGGCTCGCCGAAGAGCTCCACCATGAAGGAGGAGCAGACCTTCGGCTGGAAACGGTAATGTCCGCGCTGTTCTTCAGGCGCAGGGGGCTCTTCGCGGTCTTCGCCGGCGTCTGCCGGGCCCGCCGTCGCCTCCGGCGCGTCCTCAGACTCCACGGGCGCGTCCTCGGTCCCCGCAGGCGTCTCCTCCGCCGGATCAGGCGTCGGGGCAGCTTCGATGGATGGCTCCTCCGTCACCGTTGGCAGCGTGTCGCTCGTCCCGGCTGCGCAGCCGGATAAGAGCGCCGTCAACAGCGTCAGACAGATCGATATGGCGATCGTTCTTCTCATGGGTCGCTCCTTTCAACAGCCGGTCATGGCAGGCGGGACGGATCCGGTCCCCGCCGCCTCTGTCTTGATCGTCGGGCGGCGAGACCGGTCAGGACCTCGCCCGGCCTCGCTGCCAAACGGCAGATCTGGCCGCAAATGATCCTTTGGATCCTTCGCCCGATGCTCATCGCAACGGACATATGGCAAAGCAGCCGCGCTGTTTCGCTGCGCCGCAGATCGGCGCGGCGAGAACTTTCTGGCTCTTCGCCATCATCTGATCATGATAGCAAAACACCCATCCTTCCGGATGGGTGTTCCTGGTGCGAGAGAGGAGACTTGAACTCCCACGTCGGCTGACACACGCCCCTCAAACGTGCCTGTCTACCTGTTCCAGCACTCTCGCATACAGCCGGTGCTCCGGCTCCATTGAAAGCCGTTTGCACCATGATGGCCTGCCACATTTAAGGCAAATGGTATTATAGCACAGAGAAAGCGTTTGTCAAGGACTATTTTCACGCCCCGGCACTTTTTCATTTTCAAGCCTCGGACGCTCTTCCCCGGGCGAGACAGATGCGGGGCCCCGCTCAGGCGATCAAAGGCCCTCGCTGTAGCGCCAGACGACAGAGCCGCGGGGGAGCTCGAGGGGGCAAGGCCCGCCGCGATCGCAATGGCCCGCCGCTAGAAAAGCCTTGCAGAACAAGGCTTTTCGAAAACAGCATCTTGTGTACGGCCAAGATGCTCGGCGGGGAAGCGCAGTCAAAGAAGTCCCAAAAGGGACTTCTTTGACAAGCTGTGCGGGGCCCCGGGAACGGGGCCCCGCTTTTTCGTTCCTCAGCCCAGGACGGAGCTGGTGGCCTCGTCCTCGTACTGCCTGGTGTAGAGCCGATAGTAGACGCCGCGGGCCTTCATGAGTTCCTCATGCTTGCCGCGCTCCACGATCTTGCCGTCCGTCACCACCAGGATCACATCGGCGTTGCGCACGGTGGAGAGCCGGTGGGCGATGACGATGGAGGTGCGGCCGCGGATGATGGTGTCGATGGCGGACTGGATCTTCTGCTCGGTGATGGTGTCCAC
>JAFZOC010000198.1 GCA_017550765.1 Oscillospiraceae bacterium | reverse complement strand
GCGTGGATCGAAATTTTCCCTCCCACTTGCAGGCGCAGCGCACATTGATAGTCGCGCCCCCCGCGGGGCGCGTGGATCGAAATCTGGCGCGTGCAGAGCTCCAGGATGTCGGCGGCTGGTCGCGCCCCCCGCGGGGCGCGTGGATCGAAATCACGACCGCCTCGCCGGTCCCTCCGTCCTCCAGCCGTCGCGCCCCCCGCGGGGCGCGTGGATCGAAACGATACCGCCTATCTTGACATTCCCAAAGACCTGGGCTGGCGCTTGTGCAGCCGCAAGGCACGGCAGGCGGTCCGACCGTCTCGCGTTGCGTCGCCTGTGCGGGTCGGGAGAGGCGGGCGCTTGTGAACGGCGCCCTTGATGGGTCCGCCTCCGGCGCGGGCGTGGAGCGCACAGGCCAGAGGGCCGTCATCCTATGACCAGGCAGCTGACCGGGCCGCGAGCCGGTCGTTGGGGCCCGGTGCTCGTTCACGCGCCTCCTGTATTGCGAGCAAGGCTTTACATCCCGGTGCCCGCTGTGCTAAGATAAAGTGCATCCCACCGCAGCGGGCGCAGCTATCTCTGTACCGGCTACGGCGGACGTTCCCGCAAGTGGAGCTGTGCAGAGGAGCCCCTGTGGCTGCGCAGCGACATCTGCCGAAGAAGCTTTCGGAGCTGCACGGAGCAGTCACCGGTCCTGCCCATGACCGGCCGGGGGGGATACCCGGCGGGAGGTGAGGGCCAGGCGGACAGGACCGGGCGCATCGCCTCGGATATCTTCAAGGGACCGCATGACGCGCGGCCGTTGCCCCCCGGGAGGGGCAGAGACGTCCGGACGAGGCTCCTGGTCGGGGGACTGACGAGCGGGAGCTTTTTGCACGACAGGGGAGAGGAGGGCGCTCGATGGCATGGCTGATCATTTTGGTCGCGGTCCTGGCGACGACAGCGCTGGGACTGGCCTACTGCGTCGCCTGCGTGGGACGCTTCGCCCTGGTGCGGGAGCTCTCCGGCGGGAAGAAGTGGCGCGGGAGACTGATCTCCCTGGGGATCGTGGCCGCGGTTTTCGCCGCGCTGGCGCTGCTCCTGTCGACGGTCAACGCGATCGTCGTGTCCCTCCATGTGGTGCTGTTCCTGCTGCTGTTCGGACTGGGCACACGGATCTGGGAGCGCGTCACAGGGCGGCGCTCCCGGATCTACTGGCAGGGTTGGCTGGCTCTGGGCTTTTCCGTCGTCTACCTGACGGCAGGCTACGTCCTCTGCCGGCATGTCTGGCAGAAGGACTATCATCTGCAGACGGACAAGGAACTGGGCACGCTGAAGATCGCCCTGATCGCGGACAGCCACATCGGCACCACCTTCGACGGCGAGGGCTTCGTGCAGGAGCTCCGGCGGATCGAAGAGCAGTCGCCGGACATGCTGGTGATCGCGGGGGACTTCGTGGACGACGCCACGAGCCGGGCGGACATGCTCCGGGCCTGCGAGGGGCTGGGCGAGCTGCGGCTCCCCCGGGGCGTGTGGTATGTCTACGGCAACCACGACGGGGGCTACTACAGCAGCCGGGACTTCACGGCGGAGGAGCTGGAGGCGGCGCTGCGGCAGAACGGCGTGCATGTCCTGAAGGACGAGGCGGCGCCGGCGGGCGATGCGGTCTATGTGGTCGGCAGGCAAGATGCCTCCCACAGGGACCGGACGGATATGGAAGAGCTCCTCGCCGGCCTGGGCACGGACCGCTATATCATCGTGCTGGACCACCAGCCCAACGACTATGAGGACGAGTCCCGGTCCGCGGCGGACCTGGTCCTGTCGGGTCACAGCCACGGGGGCCAGCTCATCCCCATCACCTATGTGGGCCAGTGGGCCGGCATGCTGGACAGGACCTACGGACACGAGAACAGGCGGGGCACGGACTTCATCGTGACCTCGGGCATCTCCGACTGGGAGCTCCTGTTCAAGACGGGCATGCGCTCGGAATATGTGATCGTCACCGTGGAGGGGAGGACGCCCGCCGAAGCCGCGGATGCCGCGGCCTGAGGCCGGGGCG
>JAFZOC010000197.1 GCA_017550765.1 Oscillospiraceae bacterium | reverse complement strand
GCCGGCTGCCGGGAGCTGCGGGAGGCGCTGGCCGCCTGGCTGGGGCGCAGCCGGGGGCTCTCGGTGGCGCCGGAGCAGATCGTCCTGGGCGCCGGGGCGGAGCACCTCTACGGGCTGCTGGTGCAGCTCATCGGGCGGGAGCGGCCCTTCGCCCTGGAGGACCCCTGCTATGAGAAGATCCCCCGGGTCTACGAGGCCAACGGCGCCCGCTGCGTCCGCCTGCCCATGGGCGGCGACGGGATCGAGAGCGCAGCCCTCGCCGCCTGCGACGCCGGGGTCCTGCACGTGACCCCCTTTCACAGCTACCCCAGCGGGATCACGGCCTCCGCCGCCAAGCGGCACGAGTACGCCGCCTGGGCCGCCGCCCACGACAGCCTGATCGTGGAGGACGACTACGACGCGGCCTTCGCCTCCCCCACCCGGCGGATCGAGACGATCTTCACCCTGGACCCCGAGCGGGTCATCTATCTGAACAGCTTCTCGAAGCTGCTGGCCCCCTCGGTGCGCACCGCCTTTCTGGTGCTGCCGGAGGCGCTGCTGCCGGTCTACCGGGAGCGGCTGGGGTCCTTCGCCTGCACGGTGCCCGTCTTCGAGCAGCTGGTGCTGGCCCGCTTCATCGACGAGGGCCATATGGAACGCTATATCGAGCGCAGACGCCGCGCGCTGCGCCAAAAGGAGACTTGACGATGCTGTACTTTCTGAGCGACTACACCGAGGGCGCCCACCCCAAGATCCTGGAGCGGCTGCAGGAGACGAACCGCATCTCCCAGCCCGGCTACGGCGAGGACTGCTTCACCGCCGCCGCCCGGGAGAAGATCCGCGCCGCCTGTGAGCGGCCGGAGGCGGATGTGTACTTCCTGGTGGGCGGCACCCAGACCAACGCCGTCGTCATCTCCGCCCTGCTGCGGCGCTGGGAAGCCGCGATCGCGGCGGACACCGGTCACATCAACGTCCACGAGGCCGGTGCGATCGAATACACCGGCCACAAGGTCATCGCCCTGCCCGGGAAGGACGGGAAGCTGGCCGCTGATACGGTGGCGGACTACTGCGCCCGCTTCTACGCCGACGAGACCCACGACCACATGCCCTTCCCCGGTCTGGTGTACATCTCCCAGCCCACGGAACTGGGGACCCTCTACACCAAGGCGGAACTGGCGGCCCTCCACGCCGTCTGCGTGGAGCACCACATGCGCCTCTTCGTGGACGGGGCCCGGCTGGGCTACGGGCTCATGAGCCCGGAATGCGACATGAGCCTGCCGGAGCTCTGCGGTCTCTGCGATGTTTTCACCATCGGCGGCACCAAGGTGGGCGCCCTCTGCGGCGAGGCCCTGGTCTTCCCCGGTGGGGACATGCCGGAGCGGTTCGCCACCATGGTCAAGCAGCAGGGGGCCATGGTCGCCAAGGGGCGGCTCCTGGGGGTCCAGTTCGACGCCCTCTTCACCGACGGGCTGTACTGGGAGATCGGCCGCCATGCCATCCGGCTGGCCATGGAGCTGAAAGCGGGCTTTGTGGAGAAGGGCTATCCCCTCTTCGCCGACTCCCCCACCAACCAGCAGTTCCCGATCCTCACGGCGGAGCAGCTGGAACGCCTGCGGCGGCACGCCGCCTTCGAGATCTGGGCGCCGCTCCCCGACGGGCGCACCGCCGTGCGCTTCGTCACCAGCTGGGCCACCCGGGAGGAGGACGTGGCGGCGCTGCTCGCGATGCTGTAAGGGGCGGGCCCCGCACGGAGGTCTGCCGCTCCATCGGCACGAACGCTGCAAAACGGGCGGAAGACAGGTATCGCGAGGCATAAGAACGGCAGGGAGCGAACTGCTCCCTGCCGTCTGCTTTTTCCTGTTATCTTGTACCGTTCATTTCCACGGCAGATACACGCGATCCATCGAAGGATAGTGGACATAGCTCGAATCGCCGGAACTGTTGACATCGAACACGAAACTATGGTCGTATCCGTTGATGTAGTATGGGATCTCGACCGTGTAGGCATCCATGTCGGCGGTCTTATCGTATTTCAGGACGATCTGTTTGTTTGCCGTCTGGACAGAGTATTTTCCGGACCAGACCTCTTGGGTCGGCGACAGGCTCGTGATCTCTGTACGGGAGAACCTGCCGTTGGTCTGGAACGAATAGATCACCGCTCTCCCATAAGGGAAGCCCCCTTTGGTAGAGTAATACACATTTGCCCAGACGCCGTCGCACAGCTTTTGCTTATCAGCTCCGCCTCCGCAGGCGCACAGGGCGAGCACCATCACAAGCGCCAGGACCAGTGCCGCCAGTTTTTTCATCGTCGTTCTCCTCTCCATGTCACGATCCTTCGCGCACCATGCCGATCTTGACGGTGTTCCCATCGTCCTCCAGGGCCATGGTGTAGATCCACCCGTCCACCGTTTGCGGTCCCTGCTGCGACGCGAACAGGGTATCCAAGATATCCAGACAGCTCGCTCGGGATACTTCCTGATCCACCGTCCCATTGCGGAAGTCATCCAGCACGATGCAAAAATAGGATAAGACCAAATAGTACCTCAGTTCATTCATGGTGAGCGTCCTAAGATCCCCGGCGATCATCTCCTTGGCTCCGGCAAAGGATGTTCTCTGGTATATTTCTTCCAAATACCCGGGCTCCCGGTCTTCTTCCCCGGGTCCGAAGCTGTGCTCCAGCGTTTTCACGCGCCCGTCTTTTGTCGCCGTGCCGCTGTAACGGCATATCACGCCGTCGTACAAGTCGGGCTCATAGTATCCCGCCGTGAACTGTATCTCGTCCGCCGTTTCGGTCTGGTGGATCTCACAGTTGCTGTTACGCATCTTCGCAACAGCTTCGACCGCCATCAGGAGGATCTCAAGGCTCTCTGGCCCAGGCTCTTCCTCCGCCTTTTCCTCTTCTTCCTCCGCTCCCGCTTCGGGCTCGCTCACCGCCTGTCCTCCGCAGCCGCACAGGGCGAGCAATGTACACAGAGCCAGCAGCAGCGCCAAAAGTCTCTTCATCCTTTCTCCTCCTTTATCTGTTTCTCCGCGCTTTTCGGGATACAAAAAGAGCGCGGTCCGGACGGGCTCGCGCTCGAAGGCACCGTTTTGCGCCTTCGGGCACGTTCCTTCTCCCGATCCTGCCTACGCTCGATCATAACACAGGGAAAAGCCGAAAACGATCACCTGGCTGCATAGTGTTCGCGTTCATTTGAAAAGAAAAAGAGAGAGGCTCTCTGCCTCTCTCTCGTGTTATTAGGCCCGGCGCTCCCACGGGTCGCCCCTACGGCTCCACATCCACCACGGTGAGCGCCCCGCCGTCCACGGTGAACTTCACGTCCTGTTCCCCGAAGCGCAGGCCGTAGATGCGCGCCGGGTCGTTCTGATACCGGGGGCGGGGGTCGTTGGCCAGCACGCCCCGCAGGGCCTGCCGCTTCTCCTCCGGGATGCGCGCCTCCAGCTCGGGCGGGATGTCCACCAGCAGCGTGGCCCCCGGGTCCGGGGCGAAGCCGGAGAGGGCCTCGGGATGGCAGTCGGCGTAGGGGATGTAGGGCTTGATGTCGAAGATCGGGGTGCCGTCCATGAGGTCCGCCCCGCCGATGCGCAGCACCGTCCCCAGCTCCGGATCCCTCTCCACGGCCAGCAGCCGCACGCAGCTGAGCCCCAGACTGTTGGGGCGGAAAGGCGAGCGGGTGGCGAAGACGCCCATGCGGACGTTGCCGCCCAGGCGGGGCGGGCGGACCGTGGGGGACCAGTCCCCCTCCGGCCGGACCGCCTCGGAGAACTGCCAGATCAGCCACAGGTGGCTGAAGCCCTCGATGCCCCGCAGGGCCTCCGGGTCCCGGTAGGCCGGCTCGAAGATCACGCGGCCCTCCAGGGCCGGGACGACCCCCGCCTGGCGGGGCACGCCGAACTTCTCGGGCAGGTCGCCCCGATAGCGGGCGACGGGGCGCAGGACGGGCCCGCTCATCCCAGCTGGCTCTGGAGGCTCAGTACCCAGAGCGAGAAGGCGTTGTTGGCCATGTGGAACAGCACCGAGGTCCAGATGCACTGCGTCTTCTCATAGCAGAAGCAGAGCAGGAAGCTCATGGGCAGATACTGCAGCAGGTAGACCCAGGCCGTGGGATCGTTGATCGCGTAGCCCCAGACATGGTAGACCGAGAACAGCAGGATGCAGACGATGTAGGCCAGGATCCGGCTCTTGCGGCGGATCGACCCGAAGATGCCCGCGCGGAAGATCAGCTCTTCCAGCACCGGGGCCAGAAAGACCGTCATGACCGTGACCTTCCATCCCGCCTGCCCGGCCAGCTCCATCACCGCGTCGTTGTTGGGATTGCTCCCCGGGGCGATCAGCTGGACCACGAGGCCCGTCACGGCGTTGCCCGCCAGCCCCACGCCGAAGGAGATCAGCACGAGCTTCAGGATCGGGCCCGGGCGGGACCAGAAGGGCTCCATGTCCGACACCAGGTAGCGGGCGCAGATCGCGCCCAGCACCGCCGTGCCCCCCGCGTACATCCAGAAGTTCAGGTCGACGCTGTCCATCTCCGGGAACAGGATCAGCAGCAGCAGCGGGACCCCGATGATGTGCATCGGCAGCCAGCAGATGGCGGCGATGCTCTCATACTTGCGCATACGGCTGAGATGTCCGTTCGTATTGTCGCTCTTCATCATCAGCTCCTCGCTTTCTTCTGCAGCTCATAGAGCAGGTTCATGGCCTCGATCGGGGTCAGGGCGTTCAGCTCCAGGTCACGAAGGGTCCGGCGGATCTCGTCGGCGGCCAGATCCATGAAGCTGACCTGGTCCTCCGGCTCCTCACCGAGGACCGGCCGGGGCACGCCGTCCGCCTCCAGCTCCTTCAGATAGCTCTTGGCCTTTTGGATCACGCTCTCCGGCAGGCCCGCCAGTTTCGCCACCTCGATGCCGTAGCTGTCGTCGGCGGCGCCCCGGACGATCTTGCGCAGAAAGACCAGCTCGCCCTTCTGTTTCTTGGCGGTGATGTTGTAGTTGCGCACCCCGGGGACCTCGCCCTCCAGGGCGGAGAGCTCGTGGTAGTGGGTGGCGAACATGGTCTTGGCCCCCAGCTTCCGCTTGTCGGCGCAGTGCTCCAGCACCGCCCGGGCGATCGCCATGCCGTCGAAGGTGGAGGTGCCCCGGCCGATCTCGTCCAGGATCAGCAGGGAGTCCGCCGTGGCGTGGCGCAGGATGTCGGCCATCTCGGTCATCTCCACCATGAAGGTGGACTGGCCGGCGGCCAGGTCGTCGGAGGCGCCGATGCGGGTGAAGACCCGGTCCACCACGCCGATCACCGCGCTCCTGGCCGGGACGAAGGAGCCCATCTGGGCCATGAGCACGATCAGCGCGGTCTGGCGCATGTAGGTAGACTTGCCGGCCATGTTGGGGCCGGTGACGATGGCCACCCGGTCGTCGCCGTCGTTGAGGAAGGTATCGTTGGGGACGAAGAGCACGTCTTTCAGGGTCTGCTCCACCACCGGATGCCGTCCCTCCGTGATGCGCAGCGCCCGGGACGCCTCCATCTCCGGGCAGACGTAGTCGTTGCGCACGGCCACTTCCGCCAGGGAGCAGTATACGTCCAGCGCCGCCACGGCGTCGGCCGTGGCCTGGATCCGGGCCACCTGAGAGGCCACCCGCTGCCGCAGCTCGTTGAAATGCTCATACTCCTGGTCGCAGATCCGCTCCCGGGCGGTGACCAGGGCGCTCTCCAGCTCCTTCAGCTCCGGGGTGAAATAGCGCTCGTTGGAGACCAGGGTCTGCTTGCGGATATAGTCCTCCGGCACGGCCACGTCGCCTGCGGAGCGGGGGATGTCGATGTAATAGCCGAAGACACGGTTGTAGCCCACTTTCAGTTTCTTGATGCCGGTGCGCTCCCGCTCCCGGGCCTCCAGCTCCGCGATGCTCTTGGAGCCGTTGTCCCGCAGGCCGCGCAGGCGGTCCACCTCTTCGGAATAGCCCTCCCGCAGGATGCCGCCCTCCCGCACGGAGAAGGGGGGATCGTCGCAGATCGCCCGGTCGATGTCGTAACAGACGTCCTCCAGGGCGTCCATCTCGCCGATCTGGCGCAGTTCCTTGCTGGTGAAGGGCGCCAGCAGGCTCTTCAGCCGGGGCAGCGCCGCCGCGCAGTTGCACAGCTCCCTCAGATCCCGCCCTCCGGCGGTGCCGTAGACGCAGCGGCCCACCAGGCGCCGGATGTCATGGATCTCCCGCAGGGCCAGGATCAGCTCGCCCCGGGCGACGGTCTCCTTCACCAGTTCCGCCACCGCGGCGTGGCGGCGCTTGATCGCCAGCACCGACAGGAGGGGCCGCTCCACCCAGGCGCGGAGCAGGCGCCCGCCCATGGGCGTCCTGGTCTTGTCCAGGACCCAGAGGAGGCTGCCGCGCTTCTCGCCGCTGCGCAGGGATTCGGTGAGCTCCAGGCTGCGGCGGGTGGTCCAGTCCAGCTCCATATAGCGCCCGCCGAAGAACACGTCCATGCGGCGGATGTGGCGCATATCGAACTTCTGGGTCTGGGCGATGTAGCGCAGCAGGGCGCCGGCGGCGCTGACCGCCTCCGGCTGCTCGCCCAGGCCCGCCTGGTCGACGTCCTCATAGCCGAAACGCTCGCAGACCGCGGCCGCGGCGGGCATGTACTCGAAGAGCTCGCCGGGCAGCTCCAGCATGGCGTCCAGCTTCTGGCGCAGGAAGCTGCCGATCGCGGTCTCCTTCAGCGCGCTGTGGGAGAGCACCGCCTCCCGGGGAGCGAAGCGCCCCAGCTCGTTGAGGATGTGGCTCACCGCGTCCTTCTCGAAGGCCGCGCAGCAGAACTCGCCGGTGGACACGTCGCAGAAGGCGACGCCGCCCCGGTCGCCGTTCAGGTCCACGGCGCAGATATAGGTGCTCCGGTCCTCCCGCAGCATGGAGCTCTCGGTGACGGTGCCGGGGGTGATGACGCGGATCACGTCCCGCTGCACCAGGCCCTTGGCCAGGGCCGGGTCCTCCATCTGCTCGCAGATGGCCACCTTGTAGCCCTTGGCGATGAGCCGGGCGATGTAGGTCTCGGCGCTGTGGTAGGGCACGCCGCACATGGGCGT
>JAFZOC010000196.1 GCA_017550765.1 Oscillospiraceae bacterium | reverse complement strand
TCTCCATGGAGAGGCCGTCCGTCATCAGATACAGCCCGCCGCAGTCGTTCTCGATCGCCCGGGCCAGGATCAGATCCTCTTCGGCGATCTCCGGGTCTGCCGCCAGATCTTCCCGGAAGTCCCGCAGGAGCCCCTGGCGGATATAGGAGAAGGGTGAGATCCCGCCCTGGAACACGATCATATCCGGCGCCTCGCCGCTGAGGATCCGGGTGTTCAGCTTGGTGATGGCCTGCTCCGCCGTCAGGGCCCCGTTCTCGGAGAGGTCCACGAACTTGACGCAGCAGTCGCGGCTGCAGGCGTTGAAGGCAGTGATGCTGCGGATGATCTTCGTATAGTACATGCTCACGTCGTCGATGCCCGTGTCCAGCGCGGTCTGAGAGGGCACCACGCAGATCGTCAGCGTCGTGCGGGCCCTCAGCTCCGAGGGCTCCGCCGGGACCAGCAGCGTTCGGTCCCCCGTGATGCCGGAGAGCCGAAAGCGCCCGTCGCCCAGGGTCTGGACCTCGCTGACGCCGCTGGTGCTGAGGCCGCACTCGTCCCAGATCACCAGGGGCCGGATCTGCCCGTCCAGCTCCATGCGGTAGATCCCGTCGCTGCAGCAGAGGAAGAAGGGGCTCTCTGCGTCGCCGGTGGAGAGGCTGCCCTTCTCATAGACGAAGCGCAGATCGAAGCTGCCCGCCTCCGTGTCGATGGCGCTGAGACTGCCGCCGCCCCGGTCGCCCTGGTCAAGGAAGTAGACCTTCCCGTCGCCGCCGCGAATCGGATGGCCGCTCCACTCCTCGTGGGGGATGTCGCAGAGCAAGCTCCCCTCCTCATCATCATAGACGCGCAGACTTGCGCTGCAGTTGAGGTAGATGCGCCCCTCCTCCGCCTTCATGCCCAGGGGATAGATGTAGGGCGGCAGCTCCAGTCGCAGCTGCTGCAGCTGTTCCCCGGTGAACGAGAAGCGCGTGAGGATGACCGCCTTTCGCTCTTCGTCCCGTTCTTCATCCTCCACCCAGAGACCGTCCTCTGTCTTGCAAACGTAGAGCGGGATCCCCTCGTAGCGCAGGATCTCCTCGCCGCCGCGATAGATCCGCGTGTCCCTGAGGTCCTTGATCCTCTGAGTATAGAACTGCCCGTCGTGGTAGAAGAGGATGTTGTCCCCCGCCCCTTCCGGCATTTCCAGGCTCTCCATCTGATAGCAGCCGCCCTGGCCCAGCCAGGCTCCCGTCTCGGGGTCCACACTGTCGAGCCGCGGCGTCTCTTGCGACGGCTCTGCCTTTTGCTTCCCGCAGGCGGAGAGCCCCAGCAGGAACAGCAGCGCCATCAGGATACACATCGCACGTTTCATGAGGGCTCCTCCTTCGTTCTCAGGCGGCCCCGTTCGAGGGCCAGTCCTCTACCTGTATCATCGCAGATCGTCTGCGCCATATTTCACATCCCGACACTATTTAACACGTTATTTTCTTCCAGATCCTTAAGGATCCATGATCATCATACTTTATCGCAGAAGATACACACTTCCCGTACAATAGGAGGCGTATGATGCGAAAAGACGCCGGACCGTACAAAGATGCGTACAGTCCGGCGTCTTTCATCTCCATCCAGACGATCTGTCGTCCGGCGCCTATAGCCTCCTCTTGAGCCACAGCAGCGCGGCAGAGAGCTTTTCCTGCCCGTGATAGTTCAGCCACATCACGATCTTCCGCTTCATGCTCTCGGCGTGAAAAGCGGTACAGCGCCCCAGATCCGGGATCTCTCGATTTACATAATTCCTTATTTCTTCTATTACCGTAAACTTATCCGTGGCATCCTGCCGCCCCACACGGTCGATCGCGTCCAGGAGCGCGTGGTCCAGGACCAAGGCCTGAAAGGCATCCTTACGGCCGGCCTCCAACATGGGGCCTCGCAGCAGATCCAGGACCTGCAGCAGATCAAGGTTCTTCGCGGCGTTCTGGTTGTGCATGGTGGAGCTGTGGCCGATGCGGTAGCAGTAGAGCGGCCGGGGGACATAGGCGATCGCCTCCACTCTCGCCAGAGCCAGGGCGGAATAGGCGAAGTCCTCATACCAGAGGCCCTCCGGGAAACGCAGATCCGCCACCAGGCTGCGGCGGAAGACCTTATCGCAGCAGGAGCCTGCCGTAGCCAGGGGGCGTTCCGCCGGGCGTCCAGTCTGATGCTCCCGCCTTCCGTCGGCGTAGCAGCAGAGCAGGTCGCACATGGCGATGTCCCGACCTTCCCTCTCGGCGGCGCCGATCATGCTCTCATACATGTCCGGCTCCACCCAGTCGTCGCTGTCCACGAAGCCCAGCCATTCGCCCCGGACCAGCTCCAGGCCGAGATTTCGAGCCCGGCCCTGGCCGCCGTTGTCGATGTGCAGGACGCGGACCTTGTCCGGGGCGCGGGCGGCGAGATCGTCCGCGACAGCGCCGGACCTGTCCGGCGATCCATCATCTACCAGGACGATCTCCAGATCCTCCAGCGTC
>JAFZOC010000195.1 GCA_017550765.1 Oscillospiraceae bacterium | reverse complement strand
TAGGGACGGGAGAGCTTGCTCTCGCCGATCTCCAGGCGGAAGTTCACATACTGGCCGCACTGGAACACGGGGATGTGACCATCCACGGACTCGAAACGATAGGTGCGGGACGTGGGAGACGCCTCCCGGATCTCGACGACCTTGACCTGCATCTTGTCGGGGTGCAGCTTATCAGCCAGCTCCCGGATGGGATCGTGGGGGTCGGGGATGGGCGAGCCCTTGGCAAAGTTGTCTGCTCTCAGCTTGGTGACGCGGGAGGCTCCGCCGACGTCTTTCAAAAATCCTTTGACTTTGATGCTCATCTCTCACAGCCTCCCTTTCTTTTCCATGTCTTCCTTCACACCCTTGGCAGCGGCGCGGCCATTGGTGATCTGGGGGCCCATGCCGTCGCCGGACATACCGTGGGCGCCGGCGAACTCCAGACCTTCGATGAAATGATCCTGTTCCTTCATCTGCAGACGGGCCACCGCGTGGTCCTCCATGGAGTGCAGATAGCCGTAGATGTTGCCCTTCCAGGCGCCCACATAGTGGGAGATCGTCATAGGCGTGGTGACCTCGATCTCGGTGATGCGCGGGCGGAAGTCCACCTTGGTGATCTTGATGCACTCCTCGATCATCTCGCTGGCCAGGCGCCGCTTCAGGTCGTGGTACTCCTCCTCCTTGACGCCCTCAAAAGGCTTGGAGGGGACGAGCGCCGTGATCGAGAGCTGGGTGTAGCCCTCCGGCAGCGTGGGGTTGGCGTAGTTGAGGCAGATCGTGGTGATATAGTTGTAGGGCTCGGTGATATTGGAATAATTCTCCCAGATGGCGTTGGTGTCCATGGTGGAGCCGGAGAAGGTGGAATAGTTCTGGATGCCGTTCTCTTCCGGCGTACCCTCGATGACCATGATGACGGACACAGGGACCACGGAGAGCTTGCGATTGTTGATCATCTTGATCGCGCCCACAGGGACCTCGCTCAAGGGCTCGATCATCTGGCTGTAGACCTTGTTGGGATAGGGCCCGGAGATGACATAGTCGCAGCGGATCTCATCGCCGCGGCGCGTGCGTACGCCGTAGACCTTGCCGTCCTTGACCAGGATCTTCTCGACCTCCTGGTCGAACTCGTACTGCGCGCCGTTCTCTTCGCACTTGGCCTGCATCTTCATGCTCATCTCATGGCTGAATCCGCGGCAGACATAGGAGCCAGTGAAGTAGTCGGCCATCAGGAAAGCGTAGATGGTGAAGGGCAGGTCGTCCATGCGGTTGCCGACATAGATCCAATAGGGCGTCAGCATCTCCACTGCCTTCTTGGGCAGGCCGAAGGTATCGATGACTTCGGTGGCGCTGTAGCCCACGGTCTTGACAAAATCAGGATGCTTGAGGAGCATCTGGACCTTGCTCATGGGGTGGACGGAGAGGTAGTTCATGCTGTTGTAGACCCGGCGGCAGAGGAGCATCAGTTCGTGGACCTTCTCGTAGGTGCCGGGGCAGACCTCATCCACTTCCTTGGCGACAGTGGTGTAGCTGCTGTCGTAGTCGTGGTGGAGGATCTTGTCGATGCCGGAGTTGGGCAGCGCCACGCGATAGCACTCATGCACAGGCAGCCAGTCGATATCCACGCCCATGTCATCGAAGAACTGACCGACCTTCAGACGGTTGCCGGGCTGGCCGATGGACATCATCTCGTGGAGAGTCGCCTCGATCTCGAAGCCGTTGCGCACAAAGTCCGTGGCAAGGCCGCCGGGCATGTTGTGCTTCTCCAGGATCAGGATGTCCTTGATGCCCCAGGCCTGGAGCTGCAGGCAGGCGGACATGCCCGCCAGAGCGCCGCCGATGATGACGACGTCGTAATGGTCTTTGTAAAAGCTCATAGACTCATCCTTTCAAAAACGGAGGGCAGAGCAAGCTCTGTCCTCCGCGTTTTTCTGACCTTAGAAGAAGCGCTCGACCAGCTCGCGGGAATACTCGGCCGTCTCGTCCATGTCGCCGAAGCTCATGATCTCGCCGGCATAGTAGGTGTCATACTTGCCCTGCATC
>JAFZOC010000194.1 GCA_017550765.1 Oscillospiraceae bacterium | reverse complement strand
GGGGGCAGTCCCGGCCCGCGGCGGAGACGCCGAGCGCGGAGCGCCCCGTGACCCGCGCCCAGCGGCGCGAGGCGGAGGAGCGGCGCGTCCGGGAAGAGACGATCCTGTACCAGAGCCGCACTGGCGAGCTGGCAGACCTGGCCGCGCAGCCCCTGCACCTGGACAGCGGCCCGATCGATCCTCGGGAGACCGGGATCGCCATCCCCCAGACGCCTCGCCGGAGCAGCGGCCGGATCGACCCTCGCGAGACCGGGATTGCGATCCCTCAGACGCCTCGCCTGGACAGCGGCCGGATCGACCCCCGGGAGACCGGGATCGCGATCCCCCAGACGCCCCGCCGGGACAGCGGCCCGATCGACCCCCGGGAGACCGGGATCGCCATCCCCCAGACGCCCCGCCGGAGCGCGGACGTGCCCACGGATCAGTTCCTGCTGGACGATCTCCAGCAGGGGATGGAGCGGGCGATCGAGCGGGAGAGCCGGCGGGAAGGCGGCAGCCGAAAGGAGAGCGCGGCCCGGCGGCCGATCGATCCGGAGGAGCAGGAGCGCCGCAGGAAGACGGCGGCCAAGCGGAAGGTCCGGGGACGGATCGGCATCGGCGCGGTGCTGCTGGTGCTGACCGCGATCCTGGCGGGGCTGCTGTTCTGGACGGCCCGCAGCGGGCAGACCGAGATCCCCGAGGAGCCGGCGCCCATCCGCCTGGAGCTGGGCGAAGAGCTGGAGCGGTATCTCTACGAGACTTCCATCCGCAGCCATGACTGAGCGTGCGGCCCAGCCGGGCCCGGAGGTCCGACCGCATACGGACATACGAAAAAGGAAGAGGACGAGCGTCCTCTTCCTTTTTCGTATCATGCACTTACCAGGGCCTGTCGGTGTAGGGACCGTCCGGCGTGCCCTCCCGGCGGAGCTTCGCCACCAGGCGGTCCAGCCTTGGCCGCCACAGGGCCCGGAACCAGCGGCTGTGTCCGAAGAGCCGGACCAGCGTGGGGCTCAGGGCGTAGTAGAGACGGACGAAGGCGCGGCCGTACCAGCGCGCCGCCAGAGCACCGTCGCGAAAACGCCGCAGGGTCCAGACTTCCGGGCAGTCGTAGGAGCCGTAGACGGCGGTGGCGATGTAGCAGCCCCCGCTGCTCTGGCTCTGCTGCACGGCCAGATAGCGATGGGCCTCCGCGTTCCCCGGGTCGATCTCCAGGATCAGCTGGGCATATCTCGCCGCCCGTGCCGGATCCTCCCGGCATTTCTGCAGCAGCGCCGCCACGTCGCTGTCCAGCGAGATGGTCGCGGTGGACTGCGGCTGCTCATCCGGCTGGATCAGATGCTTCGTCCCGCAGTAGCGGCAGACGCGGTAGCCGTTCTCGACGATGAGGTCGTTGGAGCCGCAGCTCTCACACTCCAGTTTTTTCATGCTCTATCCCTCTCCGAACTCTGTTCCGCACCGGATCGGCGCACAGCTTCAGACCTTCCCGCCGCCCTCTTCGATCTTCTCGATCTGAACGGCGTTGCCGTTGGCGGTGACGCAGATGACATAGGGCTCGTACAGAGTGCCGCCGCTGATGTTGGCGGTCTCCGGCTCCAGGGTGATGTAGTCGAAGTCCACGCCGATGACCGCGTTGCAGCCCAGATCGAAGGCGGCTTCCTTCAGCTCCCGCAGCGCCTGGCGGCGGATGCGCACCAGGGCGTTGGTCAGGTTGGAGCCGTTATGTCCGCCGAACACGCCGCTGCGGGGGATCTGCACCGCGTCGTCGCCGGAGATGTAGCCGGAATATTTGACGATCCGATAACCATCGAAGTTGAAACCGGAGGAGATCATGATGGAGGGGAGCGCTCGCTCCCGCGCCAGGAGACGCTCCGCCGCCTCCGCCTGACGCTTGGCGGCGTTCTCCGCGGCGGCGAGCTGCGCGCTGTTCTCGGCTCTGAACTTTTCGTATGCGTCTTTGTAGAGCGTCTTCTGCTCCTCAGACGGCATCTTGCCGTGCTCCAGGAGCCAGAGGAGATGCTTCTCCCCACCGCCGGCGAGCTTCTGATCGTATTTGCACTTGGGGCAGGCAGTCATCCCGCCCATCAGGGGGACCTTGCAATAGGGGCAGTTCATATCTTTTCTCCTTCCATCTTGCCGATCGTGACGGTCTGCCGGCGAAACGCCCAGCGGCGCTGCTGTTCAGCGCGGCGGCATGGGTACCGTGCCGGAGGGCCATGATACGCGCATCTTTCGAGCGGCGCATGCCGTTCCACGCTCATGGTATCACAGGACGGGGGCGAGGTCAAGACAGAAAGCAGGGCATCCTGTCCAGTTTTCGGGACAGGATGCCCTGCTCTCGCTCAGTCCTCGTTGATGACGCCGGGGACGGGGTAGCCGCCCAGATAGCGCCAGGGGATCCAGTCGCAGGCGCCCCGGAGGAGGGCCGCCCGGGCGGGGCTGCGCCTGGCGTAAGTGCCGTCGTCGTTGCGGTGGTAGCAGGCCACGGTGGGGCTTTTCCCGAAGGGGTAGCCCACGAAGAGCTCCTCCGTGCCGTCGCCGTCGGCGTCTGCCCAGGCGTAGCAGAGCTCGTGCCGGCCGGTGTCGTTCAAGTTCTTCCGCAGGACCGCCATCACGGCCGCGTCCAGCTGCGCCCCGTCGTTCTCGCCCCGGGATGCCTCCGCATAGAGCTCCAGCAGCGGCCCATAGGCCTCGCGCTGCTCCTGTAGCGCCGGGGAGACGGCGGGGGGGTCGGCGCTGGGCTCGATCCGGCTGAAGGAGAGGAGCTCCTCCGCCGGGACCATGCCGTCCAGATACTGCTCTTTCAGCTCGCTGTAGGGCCGCGCCTCGCCCCCCTGGACCAGGTCCAGCCAGGAGCCGAGGCTGCTCTCGTCCCCGGACCAGCTGGTGGCGTCGGGGTCTGCCGGCAGGGTCTCGTAGACCAGCAGCTGTACCGGCGTATGGCCGTCTCCGGCCAGACCCAGGATCTCGCCGCAGGGGAAGCTCCTCCCGCCCTCCAGCAGCAGCCGGCCGCCGCCCAGGCGCATCCCCCGGGTGCCGGCGCAGCCGATCCGATAGGCCCGGATCCCGTCGCTGCTGTAGACCTCGGCCGGGACCACGTCCCCGTCGGGGCCCTGCAGCCCGATGAAGAGCTCGGCGCTGCCGTTGCCGTCCAGGTCGTAGAAGGCCGCGCAGGGCAGGAAGGGGCTGTCGTCATGATAGACGCTGTAGCGCTGCTCCAGCATCTGCCAGGTGGGGGGCGTGGCGATGTCCCAGGCGGACATGCGGCTGTAGGGCAGGGTCTGCAGCGCCGCGTACATGGCCAGGATCTCCCGATAGGGGCCGCCGGATGCCGACGAAGGGGCCCCAATCTCGTCGACCGCCGCCTCGCCGGCCTCCGGGACGGCCCCTGGGCCTTCGGCGTCCCCGGCCGGCGCTGCCGGGACCACGGGGATCAGCATGGGCTGCAGCGGGCAGAGGTGGCTGTCCGGGTAATGGTAGATCATGTGCGAGATGTGCGCGAAGTCCTCGTAGGAGATCGCCTCGTCGCCCGCGTGCTCATAGTCGTCCATGCTGTTGAGACGGAAGCAGCGGTCCTCGCCGCCGGCGATGCAGACGGCGGTCGAGATGGCGAGCTCCGCCCCGTCCAGGCGCAGCAGCGCCGCGGTGCTGTAGGCCGCGCCGCCGGAGCCCTCGTACTGGATCAGCCCGTCGTCGGTGAGACAGTAGCGGTAGCGGTCGCCGCTGTTGACGATGTAGGTCGGCGCCCCGTCCACCAGCGTGTAGAGGTCCAAGATCAAGTTCGCGCCGTAGCTCGCCGGGTCCGGCTGGGAGCTGTCGGCGCCGTCCTGCTCCGGGCAGAGCACGCCCAGGATCAGCTCCGGGACGCCGTTGCGGTCCAGGTCCCGGATGGTGTAGCCGTAGCGCTCCGCCCCCGTGAGGCCCACATGGACCCAGCCCTCCTCGTCGCCGTACCAGTTCACCAGCCCGCCGCCGGCCTCCTCGTGCTCCCGGTAGGCGGCCAGCACCGGCGCGTAGAGCGCGTCATAGCCGGGCGCGTCCAGCCGGACAGGGAAGGCGGTCTCCTGGCCGCCGGGGAGATCCATGTCCGTCCCGGTGAGGCCCAGACAGGGCACGCCGTCCCGCATGTGCAGGCGGCCGTTGGCGAAGTCGCCGGCATGGACGGGGTCCTGATAGAGGAAGGCGGCGAGGCCGCCCTCCCGCTGGGCCGTCACCAGGTCCAGGGAGGCCCGCCCGGGGGCGAAGAGACTGAAGATCAGCTCCGTCTCGTCCGCGGCGGCGATCCAGAGCTCCAGACGGCCGTCGGCGCTCTGCCAGCGGCCCGGGGCCCCGGCGAAGGGGTCGCCCACAGGCAGGGTCGCCTCCGGGATCAGCGGAGCCGGCTCGGGCTCCGCCCCGTCCCCTCTGCCGCCAGGCGGCACCGCGCCGCAGGCGCAGAGCCCCAGACACAGCGCCAGGATCAGCAGCGCCGGAACGAGCCGCGCTGCTCCGTGTGCGCCGCCCCTGACCGCGGGGCGGCGGGGACTTGTCGTTCTCATCTGCTCTCCTTTCCGGCCCGTCTCCGGGACGGGCCTCGCGGGGGAAGGGCCCGGCGGGGCCTCAGCCCTGCTTGGCCAGGGCCTTCGCCAGGAAGCGGGCGTTGTCGATGATGAAGCGCTGGTGGGTCCCCTCGCCGATGCGCTCTTCGCCGGCCCAGGCCGTCACCGAGAAGGTGAGCAGCCGCCGGTCGATGGCGATGAGCTCGCTCTCGGCGCGGACCCGCAGCCCGATGGGCGTGGCGGCCAGGTGGCTGACCTCCAGCCGGGTGCCCACCGTGCCCTGGCCCTCCGGGAGGAAGGGCTGCACGGAGGAGGCCGCGGCCTGCTCCATCAGGGCCAGCATGGCTGGGGTAGCGAAAACGGGCAGGAGCCCGCTGCCCATGGCGGCGGCGGTGTTGCCCTCGGTGACGGCGGTCTCGGCGCTGCCTTTGAGACCGATCTGCAGTTCGTCCATAGCGTCTCCTTTCGTCTCAGCCCCGGCGCAGCAGGCGCGAGAGCAGGCTCTTTTTCGGCGCGGGATCGGCCGGCTGCGCCAGATCTTTCCAGCCCTCCGGCCCCAGATACTTCAGCACGGCCACCTGGGGCTCCAGGTCGGCGCTGACGTCGAGCGTGTCGGTGTCGTAGCGGTGGATGAACTCCGGGGACTCGAACCACTTGCAGAACTCCTCCACGCTCTCCAGACGATGGGCGCCGCGGCCCTGGTCCCGGTAGTGCATGGGGACGATGACCTTGGCCATGATCTCGTCGGCGGCCCGCTTGGCTTCCTGGGAGGGGAGGGCCGTGGCGGAGCCGGCGCAGATCATGCACACGTCCGCCCCGAAGAGCCGGGAGATCTGGCCACCGTCCAGCTGGGTGCCCAGGTCGCCCATGTGGACGAGCTTGAGCCCCTCGGCCTCCAGGATGTGGATCTTGGTGAAGCCCCGCCAGTTGCCCATCTTGAACTCGTGGGGCGCGGTGAGCGCGGTGATGGTGAAGGGACAGTCGCTCTCCGGCCGGCCGGAGAGGGCCACGCCCGCCCGGTAGTTGTGGCCGAAGTGCTCATGGCTCACCAGCACCATGTCCGCCCGGATGCGGAGCTTCGGGTAGCCCGCGGTGTAGTCGCTGTCATAGGGGTCGATGACGACGGTGTAGCCCCTGTGTCGGATGGCAAAGCAGGCGTGCCCCAGCCATTGGATCGTCATAGACAGAGCCTCCTTGAAGTGAGAATGAAGGAATGAAGGAGTGAAGGGGGGTGAAGGAGTGGCCCGGAAGAAGGGGATGAACGGGCTCAGACATCCTTTTTTCTCCTTTCTTTGCAGTCTGGATGGAACGGATCAACATGATCCGGATCGAGGAGCAGCGCTGCTCCAGGAGCCGAAAAGCGTCTTCTTCGAGATGACCGCTCCGAAAAAGGAGCTCGAGCCAGTAGCCGGTCTCATTCGCCTCTTTCAATGCGATCTGCATCTTCGCAATGAAGTCGGCCCGACTGTGTGCATGTCTGGCTTCTCGGATGTTTGCTCCGATCGACGTCCCGCTCTTGCCTATCTGACGGGAAACAACATATTCATGCTGCTCCTGGAGCCGTTTGACGAGCGCTAGGATCTCGACCGCGAGTTCCAAGGACTGTGTGGACAAACTGTCTTCTTTTTGCATCTCATCGTTCCTTCATTTTTTCATTTCTTCATCACCGCAGGCTTCAGCCTTCCATCACGTGCATCGCCCGGATCTGCCGGTCCTCGATGCTGTTCTGGACGGCGAAGGCGTGGGGCTCCAGATAGTCCCAGTCCCCCTCGGAGAGGCCCTGGGCGCGCAGCTCCGCCGCCACGGTGGCGCAGACGTCCTCCACCACGCCCCGGCGCAGGGCGGCGTCGCCCTCCCCGCTGAGCAGGAACTCCAGGGCCGTGCGCAGCTGTCCCAGTCCCGTCAGAGCGTCCATGCCCCGCAGCATCCACTTGCTGTAGGGCATGTGCCGCCGCTCCAGCAGATAGACCGCCCCGCAGGCCGCCCGGACGAAGTCCGCGAGCATCAGCGCGGCGGCGCCCGGCTCCCCGTGCTGGAGACAGCGGGGGAAGTTGTACTGCCCGGCCTGGGCCATCTCGATCAGCCGGGCGGCCAGATGCTTCTTGCGCACGTCCTCGGGCATGCCGTGGAGCAGCGTCTCCCGGATCGCGCTGAACGCGCCCAGGTCGTCCCGGAAGACCTCGCCGTTGGTGGCCTCCGCCAGAGCCCAGCTGGGGATGGAGAGCCACTGCTGCCAGCTCTCCGGCGCGCCGGCGCTGCCGGTGTAGCGGCGGTAGAAGAAGGCCGTGCGGCGCACGCCGCAGTTGTCCTCCGCCAGGGCGCTGCGCTGGCCGGCCGGGCCCAGCGGCAGCGTCCGATAGGCCCGGGCCAGCGCCACGCCCCAGCGCAGGTCGTCCTCGTCGGTGAGCCACAGGCAGAAGCCCCGGGCGAAGTCGTGGTCCCGGGAGAGCTCGTCGTCGAAGCCGAAGCACTCCGAGCCGTGGCCTGCCAGACCCACGGCGACCCGCTCCTCCAGCTCCGGGAACTGCTCATGCAGCAGGGGGCGGCCGTGCTCTTCGTACAGCGCCCGCGCCTCGTCAAGTCCCCGCATAGATCCTCTCCGCCCTTTCTCTCAACTCTTTGGAATACAGAAAATACCCGAAGTAGTCAAAACAGGGCGCGCACTTGGAGATGGTGAAGGCGTGGTAGCCGTCGCGGGGGAGGCTGGGGGCGTTGAGGAGCTCCCAGGCCCGCTCCATACACTGTCCGATGCGCGGATCCTCCGGGTCCTGCCGGTCGTATAGCTCCGCCAGATTGCACCAGGTCACGGCCAGCTCGTTCTCCGGGTCCCTGCAGCGGGCGATGCTGCGCAGGGCCAGCTGGAAATGCTGCTCGGCGCGGCTGTAGTCGCCCACGTCCGCATAGCTCAGGGCCATGTTGTTGAAGAGCCCGCCGAAGCGGTAGTCGCCGGGATCCAGACTGCTGCCGTAGACCCGGGAGACGTGCTCGAAGATGGGGACGGACTCTTTGGCCATGCCGAAGGCCTTCATGGTGGTGGCGGCGTTGAGGAGCACCGTGGCCCCGGAGACGGTGCTGCCCAGGCGGTGGATCCGGATCAGGTCCAGGGCCTCGTTCACGGCGGCGAGGGCCTTCTCCCGGTCCCCGTCCCGCCGGTGGTAGCCCAGCAGCTCGCTGATCATGCTCAGCTCGCCCCGCCAGTCGCCGACGGCGCGGGCCTCGTCTCGCCGGCGCTCCAGATAGGCGCCGGCCTCCCGCTCGCGCCCGGCGTCATACAGCGCGTCCAGCTCCGCGATGGCGGCGGGCACGTCGATGCCCTCGGCGCAGGGCTCCGCGTCGGGCAGCCCCGTATACAGTCTGCTGTCGAAGCAGCAGCACGGTTCCAGATAGTCCATGGCGACCTCCCTCTTGATGATCGGTCCCGGCTCGGGTATAATAAGGGCGACAGCGGCGGGGGAGCGCCGGAGAGGCTCCGGCGCAGCCGCCCCTTTTCGACCATTATAGAACAAAAGCCCCGGTCTGTAAAGGAATACTGCGCGGCCCAGGCGGCGGC
>JAFZOC010000193.1 GCA_017550765.1 Oscillospiraceae bacterium | reverse complement strand
TCGATGAGGGCGGAGAACATCTGCAGGCCCTGCTCCAGCGGGCAGCGGTAGTCCTCGTCAGAGTGGATGAAGAGCGTGGGCGTCTTCACGTTCCTGGCATAGGCCAGAGGCGAGCGCTCCCAGAGCTTCTCCGGGCTCTCGTACAGATCCCCGGCGTTCTGGTCGGCGGCGAAGTAGGGGCCGATGTCGCTGACGCCCCAGAAGCTCAGCCAGTTGGAGATCGAGCGCTGGCTGGCCGCGCAGCAGAAGCGGTCCGTGTGGCCCACGATCCAGTTGGTCATGAAGCCTCCGTAGCTGCCGCCGGTCTCGCAGATCCGCGCGGGGTCGATCTGGGGATAGACCCGCAACACTTCGTCGCAGAAGGCCATCAGGTCCTCATAGTCCACGGTGCCGTACTTGCCGCGGATGTCGGCGAAGGCGTTGTCCCGCCCGTCGCTGCCGGTGATGTTGCAGAAGAACACGAAGTAGCCCATGCCGGCCCAGAGCTGCATCTCGTGGTAGAACACCGGGCCGTAGACGGTCTTGGGCCCGCCGTGGATGTCGAAGACGGCGGGATAGCTCTTTTCCGGGTCGTAGTCCTTCGGCAGCAGCACCCAGCCGCCCAGCTCCGTGCCCCCGCGGCAGACCGCCAGGGGCTGGGGCTTGGCCACATAGCGCCCCTCCAGGGCGGCGTCGCTGAAATGCGTGACGCGCGCGATCTCGCCGGTCTTGAGATCCGCCCGGTACAGTTCCTGCAGGCGCATGTCGTAGAGGGCGATCAGCAGCGCCTCATCGCCGAAGACGTCGAAGGCGTCGATGCTGCCGGCCCTCTCGATCAGGGGCGTGTCGCTGCCGTCGCCGTCCAGGCGATAGAGGTGGCAGTCCCCCTCCCTGGTGCTCAGATGGAAGAGGCTCCCGCCCTGGGGCACGCGCTCCCGGCCGCCGCCCAGGCGGCAGTCGCTGCCCACGGAGCAATACATGCTGTGCTCCTCCTCCCGCAGGACGGAGAGCGCCCCCGTGGCCGGGTCCACCCGGTAGATCCACTCGTTCTCGTTGAGCCCAAAGCGCTCGGCCTCGGTGCCGAAGAGCCAGAGTTCCTCCCCCACGGCCTCGATCCCGGCGAAGCAGAGCGTTTCGCTCCGCAGCAGCTCCCGCTCCGCCCCCGTCTTCCAGTCCCGGGCCCGCAGGGCGAAGCCCTTCAGCGGCCGCCTGGGCCCGCGCTCCTGCATGGCGTAGACGATCTCATCCCCCAGGACCGCAAAGCCCAGCAGCTCCTCCGTCGAGGCGCTCAGGGGCCGGATCTCGGGCGGCCGGGCGGCGTCTCCGCCCCGCTCCACCAGGAAGAGCCGCTCCCGCCGGCCATTGATGACGCCGGCGCCGTTGCTCCAGAAGGGCAGTTCGTCGAAGACCTCGTAGTCCTTGTCCTCCTCCAGCTGTTTGAGGACCTTGGTGCGCTCCTCCTCGGAAGCGGCGTAGAGATCCGGATGGAGCTTGTCCACCGTGGCGGAGACGGCAAAGACGCCGTCGGCCAGCACGCGGATCCGCCCGGCGGCGAAGGGCAGCGTCATATAGGGCAGGGCCTCGCCGCCCCGCAGGTCCAGCACATAGTAGCTGGTAAAGTCCTCATGGGCTTCCGCCCGCTTCTTCTCCCTGGCCGAGCGCAGCGCCGGGAAGAGGATCCTCTCCTCGTCCAGCCAGACGAAGCGGCCCTCCTTGCCCAGGTCCGTCAGCTGCCGCACGGTCCCGGCCTCATAGAGCCAGAGCCGCTGCTCGTAGCTGTTCTCCTCCTCATCGGCGTTGGCGACCACGAAGGCCGCCCGCCTGCCGCCGGGAGCGTAGCGGATGGCGGACAGGAAACGGTAGTCCAGGATGTCGCGCAGTTCGATGGCTCTCATGGCAGGTCCTCCTCTGTTTTTTCTCCATGATAGCACAGTCCGCCGTCCCTGTCGATCCCGGTCGAAGCGCGGTCATGCCCATCCCTCCATCTTTTCATTTTATCATATCTTCACTCCTCCATCCCTCCATCCCGTCATATCTTCAGTTCTTCGCCCCTCCTTCACCCCCTTCATTTCTTCATTTCTTCATCCCCCTGCCCCCCTCTGTCGCGCAAAAAAGCTGCACCCGAAGGTGCAGCTTTTTTGGTGTGTGGGGATATCTGCCTTACACGAGCAGGTTCTTCTCGGTCTCGGGATCGAAGAAGTGCATGACCTTGCCTTCGAAGGTGATGTAGAGCTGTTTGCCGTTGACCAGGGACTCGCGCTCCTCCGGGCTCAGGCCGATGGTGGGCACGCGGACGATCAGACGGGTGCCGTCCTCGGTGTAGACGTGCAGATGCAGCTCGCTGCCCATCATCTCGTTGACCTCCAGGGTCACGGGGATGCCCTTGCCCTTCTCGGTCAGGACGATGTGCTCGGGACGCACGCCCAGGGTGATCTCGCGGGACTCGGTGCCCAGGTCCGCCAGCTTCTTGCCCTTCTCGCCGGTGACCTCGATCTTGGCGCCGAAGGGCTTCACGAAGAACTTGCCGCCCTCGCGGACGAGCTCGGTCTTCATGATGTTCATCTTCGGGGCGCCGATGAACTCGGCCACGAAGAGGTTGGCGGGCATATCGAAGCACTCCTCGGGGGTGCCGACCTGCATGATGTAGCCGTCCTTCATGATGACGATGCGGTCCGCCAGGGTCATGGCCTCGGTCTGGTCATGGGTGACGTAGATGAAGGTGGTGTCCAGCTTCTGGCGGAGGAGGATGATCTCAGCGCGCATCTGGTTGCGGAGCTTGGCGTCCAGGTTGGACAGGGGCTCGTCCATCAGGACCACCTTGGAGTCGCGCACCATGGCGCGGCCGATGGCCACACGCTGCCGCTGGCCGCCGGACAGCGCCCGGGGCTTGCGGAGCAGATACTCGGTGATGC
>JAFZOC010000023.1 GCA_017550765.1 Oscillospiraceae bacterium | reverse complement strand
CTTCAGGCACTCGTCCAGCAGGTCCCCGGTGCCGTGGCCGTGGACGGCGGAGGTGGGGATGGGATCCCCCAGGCCCAGGGAGTAGAACTCGTACACGCCCGGGTCCGTCTCGCCGGTGGAGTCGGCCTTGTTCACGGCCAGCACCACGGGCTTCTTGGAGCGCAGCAGCATGTTGGCCACTTCCTGGTCCGCTGCGGTGACGCCGGTGCGCAGATCTGTCACGAAGACGATCACCGTGGCCTGGTCGATGGCGATCTGGGCCTGCTCCCGCATGAAGAGCAGGATCTCGCTGTCGGTGCTGGGCTCGATGCCGCCGGTGTCCACCATATCGAATTTGCGCCCGCACCACTCGCACTCGGCATAGAGCCGGTCCCGGGTGACGCCTGGGGTGTCCTCCACGATGGAGAGGCGCTGCCCCACCAGGCGGTTGAAGAGCATGGACTTGCCAACGTTGGGTCGTCCCACGATGGCGACCAGGGGTCTCGACATACGGCAGACCCTCCTTTTTCTCAAATTCGTTCGTCCGACACGATGTGCCGGACATAGGGCACGGGCTCGGCCAGCTCCGTGCGGAAGAAGGCCGGATAGATGGTCTTCTCCGTGTCGGGGGAGAGCCACTCCAGGTGCTCCGGCGTGCCCTCTTCCTCAAAGCGGTCGCTGAGAGGCTCGAAGCCCGCCGGCGTCTTCATATAGAAGTAAAAGGAGATCTCATAGACCAGCTTCTCCCGCTTGAAGGGAGACGTGCCATAGAAAAAGTTCTCCTCGATGAAGCCCAGGCGGTCGATCTCCAGCCGGCAGCCGGTCTCCTCCTCGACTTCGCGGACGACGGCCTCTTCCGCCGTCTCGCCGAAGCGGATGCGCCCGCCTACGGAATAGTCGTAGTCGTTGGTCGCGTTGCCGACCATCAGGAGCTTCCCGTCCTTCCGGATGATGGCGCCCACCCGGAGGTTGACCAGGCCGCCCTCCACGGGCATGGTGAGATCGGGTCCCATATGCGTCTCCTCCGTTCCGGTCGTTTTGGCGGGATCCCGGGGCAGCCGCTCCGGTCCCTCAGTTCTGATTGTACTGGTAATATTCCGTGTCCTCCCGGGCGGGGCGCGGGATCTTCACTTCCGGCAGCATGTCGCCGGAGATCGCGTCCCAGAGGGCGAAACCGTCGGCCTCGGTGTGATAGACGGGCAGGCCCAGGGCCGCCGCGGCCTCCTCCAGTTTCACGTCGTCCAGGAAGTCCATCTCCTCCCGGCGGAGCATGTTCTGGGAGATGAAGAGCCTCTCGCCCAGATCCCTGCCCTGCAGCTGCCGGATCAGGTCCCGGCCGGTGATGAGGCCCGCCACGGTGATGCTGTGACCGAAAAAGTCGTTCTCGATGGCATAGACCCGGCCGTCCAGCTCCGGCCATTTTTCCTTCGCCTCCGCCAGCAGGCCCTCGAAGAAGGGGGCCGCGGCGGTGCCGGTGGCGATGGAGAAGGGCACGCCGTCCGGCGCGTCCGAGAGACGCAGCGCGGAGCGGAACTCCGTCTCCAGCAGGCGGAGCATGCCCACGCCGTTCTCCAGCTGGGTGTGCTCCTCGTAGAACTCGTCCGGGGGAAGCTCCCGCCCGGCCTCCAGATACATCTCGTCCCCGCACCAGAAGATCCGGGTGCCGTATCGTTCCACGCAGGCGTCGCCGAAGGCGGTGACCTGGTCGATGGTCTCTGCCGCGTGCTCCGCCGTGAAGGGCGTGAGCTCCGCCAGGCCCTCCCGGTATCTGGTCAGGCCCACGGGCACGATGCTGACGCTGTGGACCGCCGGGTACAGCGCCGCCAGGTCCTCCATGGTCCGCTGCAGGGACGCCCCGTCGTTCCAGCCGGGGCAGCAGACGATCTGGCAGTTCATCACGATCCCCGCCGCGGCGAAGCGGCCCATGATCTCCATGCAGGCCCCGGCCCGGGGATTGCGCAGCATCCGGCAGCGCAGCGCCGGGTCCGTGGTGTGGACGGAGATGTTCACCGGGCTCACATGCAGATCGCAGATCCGCTGGATCTCCCGGGGGGAGAGGTTCGTCAGCGTGATGTAGTTGCCCAGCAGGAAGCTGAGCCTCGCGTCGTCGTCCTTGAAGTACATGGTCTTCCGCATGCCCGGGGGCAGCTGGTCGATGAAGCAGAAGACGCAGTTGTTGGCGCAGGAGCGGGGCTTGTCCATGAGATAGCTCTCGAAATCCAGGCCCAGGTCGCCGCCCTCCCGCTTGTGGACGGATACGTGGTATTCCGTCCCGTCCGGCCGGCGCAGGAGCACGTCCAGCCGGGTGTCGTAGGCGTAGAACTTATAGTCCAGCACGTCCAGCACCCGCTTGCCGTTGATGGATATCAGGTTGTCTCCGACCTTCACGTGGTGCCGCAGGGGGCTCGTGGGGTCGATGGCTCGGATGATGTGGTCCATAGTGCGCTCCGTCGGGCAGCTATCCGCTGCCCATCCTCATCGGCGGGCGAACACGAAGGCCGCCCATGTGCGTAAATGGTCTGGCGCCAGGCCGGGGAGACGGGAGTTCCCCAAAATAGCAAAAGGAGGAGCGGGCTCAGCCTCTCCTCCTCGAGCTTTTTCACTTCTCCTCAACGGGGACGACCACGCGGCCCTTGTACTGTCCGCAGTGGGGGCAAGCACGATGGGGCATGCAGAACTCGCCGCAGTTGGGGCACTTCACGATGCTGGGGGCGGTGAGCTTCCAGTGGGAAGAGCGCCGCTTGTCACGCCGCTGTCTGGAGACTTTTCCTTTCGGGACTGCCATGTTGACACCTCCTGATCACAAGCTGTTCTGAGCAGCTATTATTCTTTATCCAAAAGCTGCTCAAGCACAGCAAATCTTGGATCGATCTTTTTCCTGCATCCGCAGGGGCCCAAGTTGAGATCCGCGCCGCAGCTGGAGCAGAGGCCCTTGCAGTCCTCTCTGCAGAGGAACTTGGTCTCCATGTCCAGGATGAAGCAGGTGGAGAGGAGCTCGTCCAGGTCGATCTCGTTGCCTTCCAGGACGAAGAGCTCCGGATGGTCCTCGCTCTCCTCTTCCACGATCACGCAGTCCAGCTGCGTCTCCTTCACGCTGTCGAAGGTCTTGCCGCAGCGGTCGCAGATGCAGGTCATCTCCGCCCGCAGCGTCCCCTCCAGATGCAGCACGCCGGCCTCGTTATACACACGGCCCTCTGCATGGGGCCTGCCCTTGTAGCAAAGGACGGAAGGGGCGTCCAGACGGTCCGTCTCCAGCTCGCAGGAGAAGGGGACCGAGCCGCCGGGGACCTCTATGATCTTGCTCAGATCCAGCCTCATTCGCTCACCTCAGGGCATACCTCGCTGCAGTCGCCTAGACATTATAGTAGAAGCGACATCACTTGTCAAGGCTTATTTTCCGGTGTATAATACAAAAAACACCAGCGGAAAGGGCTGTCTTTATGAAAGAATTGACGGTGAGAGCCAACGACGCCGGCCAGCGGCTGGACCGTTTCGTGTCCAAGGCGGTGCCGCTGCTGCCGGAGAGCCTGCTGCAGAAATACATCCGCCTCAAGCGCATCAAGGTCAACGGCAAGGGCGCCAAGCGGGATCTGCGCCTCCAGGTGGGGGACGTTCTCCAGCTATACATCAACGATGAGTTCTTCGAGGCCCCGCGGGAGGAGAATTCCTACCTCAAAGTGGGGACGCCCCGCCTCACGATCGTCTACGAGGACGAGAACATCCTCCTGGCGGACAAGAAGCCCGGCGTCCTCTGCCACAGCGCCGGGACCTGGGACTACAACACCCTCATCGCCCATATCCAGGCCTATCTGGCCCAGAAGGGCGAGTGGCGGCCCCGGGAGGAGCATTCCTTCGCGCCGGCCCTCTGCAACCGCATCGACCGCAACACCGGCGGGATCGTCATCGCCGCCAAGAACGCCGAGGCCCTGCGGATCCTCAACGACAAGATCCGGGACCGGGAGATCGAGAAGTATTACCTCTGCGTGGTCCAGGGGCGGCCGGTCCCCGCCGAGGGCCGGCTGGAGGACTTCCTCTTCAAGGACGCCCGGAAGAACCAGGTCTTCGTGAAGGCGAAGCCCGAGCCCGGCGCCCGCACCGCCGTCACGGAGTACAGGGTCCTGCGCAGCAGGGGCCCCCTGAGCCTGGTGGAGTGCCGGCTCCTCACCGGGCGCACCCACCAGATCCGCGTCCAGATGGCCCATGCCGGCTGGCCCCTGCTGGGGGACGGCAAGTACGGCCGGGAGCGCTTCAACAAAAACTACGACGAGAGCGGCCAGGCCCTCTATTCCTACAGGCTCCGCTTCGACTTCCCCACCGACGCCGGGATCCTGGACTACCTCCGCGGCCGGGAGTTCACCGTGGAGAAGGTGGACTTCGTGGAGAAGTACTTCGGGGAGGGGGAAGGATGAGGATCGTCCCCTATGCGTTTTTTGCGACACCTGTCCCCCAGACGCGCGCCCGGAAGGGCTTGCCATGTAGATCCGGCTGTGATATGATGTTTTTATACGATCGGCAGCCCCATAACAGAACGACAAAAGGAGAGATCGAGATGAAAAAGGCCCTGGCTCTACTGATGGCACTGTCCATGCTGCTCCTGCTCTGCGCCTGCGGCGGCGTTCTCGGGACGAAGGACGTCGTGAGTTTTGAGAACACCTCCGTCGCCGGACAGATCGATGAAGAAGGTACGCTGTACCTGTCGCCGGTCACCGACACCGCGGTCAAGATCATGGGCGACCATGCCCGCGCTTCCATTTCTCCCGACCGGCAGAAGGCCGTCGTCCTGGAGCAGGACGGCCAGCTCACCCTGTTCCCGCAGTTCCCCGAGCCTGAAGGCAAAGTCACCATCGCCTCGGAGGTCGCCAGCATCATATCCGTCAAGGATACCTGCGCCCTCTACACGGACAAAGAGGACGTCGTCCACCGCTACTTCTATGCCGACGGGACCGACATGGCCCTCGGCAAGCAGGCCGGGTACTATCTGGAGGGCTCTCAGCTCCTCTATGCCTCTGACGGGAAGATCTTCCTGCTGCCTGCGGACGCCACGGAGCCGGAGAAGATCGGCAGCTATGAGAGCTATGTCTCTCTCGGCCTCAAAGCCGTCTCCAAGAACGGCGAAAACGCCATCTGGTGCATCGAGGACGGCAAAGACATCACGGTCTACCTCTATGAGAACGGAGAGAAGCTCAAACTGGGCACCATGACGCTCTCCTCCAGCTACGGCGTCTCCCGCGCCATGTTCGACCGCAGCGGCAGCTGCGCCGTCGCATACAGCCTCTGGGCCGACGTCCTGTATCTGAAGCCCGCCGGACAGGAGCCGATCAAGTACAGGCTCCCCAACGAGCCGGCATCCGGGCCCTACACGATCAACGGTCCCTTCTCCCTGGACGAGAGCGGGAGCATCCGGGGCCTGTACATCCTGGTCGAAGGCGAGAAGAGCAGCAGCCTGTACTACCTGGACGACCAGGGCGAGCGGGAGAAGCTCCTCTCCGGCATCGAAGAGATGGATATCTGCAACGGCCAGCTCTTCTACATCGACGAAGACGATACCCTCTTCTGCGCCAAGCTGGACGGCGCGACTGTGGGCGATCCCGCCAGGATCGCCAGCAGCGTCGACCTCTTCGACGTCCCCTACAACGGGGACTGCGTGTACTACCTCAAGAACTGCGACGACAGTGAAGGCTCCCTCTATGTGTACAGGGTCGGCGACAAAGAGCCCACCAAGATCTCCTCCGGCGTCGGCATCATCCGCTACTCCTGGTCCGACACCATCTATTCCAACTACCGGATCAGCACCGACGGGAAGACCGTGTACTACTTCAAAGATATGGAGACGGATGTCGGCGACACCTATCTCGACATCGGGACCCTGTACCGCTACACCTACGGCGACAAGGAGAGCGTGAAGATCTCCAGCGATGTGGTGACCGGCTCCCTCAGCAGCGGTCTCACGCCCGGCGCGATCGACCCGAAGTCTTTCATGTACATGAGGTATCTGTCCGCCGGTGCGGACAGATCCGGCAACACGGCGATCTATGCCAACTGGGTCTTCTACAACGGCGCCGACAGCACGGTGGTCGCCAAGGACGTCATTGTGGACTGACAGACGCGGGCCCGACAGCCCCGGCATCCCGCCAGACGGCCGCGCATCCCGCTAGACGGCCGCGCATCCCGCCATACGGCCGCGCATCCCGCCAGAGCGGGCCTCCCCCAACGGAGAGGCCCGCTCTGGCTCCTTTCTGTCCCTGCCTTCTTCTGCCTCTCTGCCTCTCCGCGGCCTGCTCCGCGCTCTCTGCGGTCCGGGCACGGCATCGCGCTCTTTTCCGCGCGGATCGGCGCTCCCCGTCTTGCCTTGCGGGCCACGCTGTGTTATCATGGATCGACAGCGGCGCCGATCCGGGGCGTCGCACGGGCCCGGCCGTGGCGGCCGGAGCCCCTCATCCCGAACAGGAGGATCCTTCTATGCTGACCGTCAACGACCTCTCCATGCAGTTCGGCCCGTCCGTGCTGTTCTCCAAGGTGGATCTGCAGTTCGTAGCCGGCAACTGCTACGGCATCATCGGCGCCAACGGCGCGGGCAAATCCACCTTCATCAAGATCCTCTCCGGCGAGCTGGAGCCCAGGCGCCGCATGTCGGTGCTCAAGCAGGACCACGGCCTCTACGACGCCTGCCGGGTGCTGGACACCGTCATCAT
>JAFZOC010000192.1 GCA_017550765.1 Oscillospiraceae bacterium | reverse complement strand
TGGTCCTGGCCCTGCCCTCCAGCGGCATCCACTCCAACGGCTACTCCCTGGTGCGCAAGGTCTTCGACGTGGAGCATGCGGACCTGGGCCGCATCGTCCCCGAGCTGGGACTGCCCCTGGGCGAAGCGCTGCTGACGCCCACCTGCATCTATGTCAAGCCCGTCCTGGCCGCCCTGGAGGCCGCCGAGATCCACGGGATCAGCCACATCACCGGCGGCGGCTTCTATGAGAACATCCCCCGCTCGATCCCCCAGGGGCTCTGTGCCAGGATCGAGAAGGCCGCGGTGAAGGTCCCGCCCATCTTCGGCCTGATCCAGAGCCTGGGCGACATCCCCGAGCGGGACATGTTCAACACCTTCAACATGGGCGTGGGCATGAGCCTCGCCGTCTCCGCCGACAGCGCCGACAAGGCCCTAGCCGCCCTGCGGGAGGCCGGCGTGGCCGCCTATCCCATCGGCGAGATCGTCCCCGGGGACGAGAGGATCCGCCTATGCTGAGCGGGGACAAGACCCGGATCGCCGTGCTGGTCTCCGGCGGCGGCACCAATCTCCAGGCCCTGCTGGACGCCCAGAAGAGCGGCGACCTCCACAGCGGCCAGATCGTCCTGGTGGTCTCCAACAAGCCCGGCGCCTATGCCCTCACCCGGGCGGAACAGGCCGGGGTGGAGGCCCTGACCCTCACCCGGGCGTCCTGCGGCGGGGCCGAGGGCTTCGAGAGAGCCCTGCAGGGAGCCCTGGAGGAGCGGGGCGTGGAACTGCTCATCCTGGCGGGCTTCCTCAGCATCCTCAGCGCGGGCTTCACCGCCCGCTGGGACAGGCGCATCCTGAACGTGCACCCCTCTCTGATCCCCTCTTTCTGCGGCAAGGGCTTCTACGGGCTGAAGGTCCATGAGGCCGCCCTGGCCCGGGGCGTCAAGTACACCGGGGCCACCGTGCATTTCGTGAATGACATCCCCGACGGCGGGGAGATCCTCTTCCAGCAGCCCGTGCCCGTGCTGCCCGGCGACACGCCGGAGATCCTGCAGCGGCGGGTGATGGAGCAGGCGGAATGGATCCTGCTGCCAAAGGCGGCGGAGCTGGTCTCCGCCCGGATACGACAAGAAAAGGAGCCGAGGACATGACAGCATTTCTGGACTTTCTGAGGAACAACAGCTATCCCGGCCGCGGCATCGCCGTGGGCAAAGACCGGGTCTACTACTTCATCATGGGCCGCAGCGTCAACAGCCGCAACCGCATCTTCTCCCGCACGGAAGACGGCATCCGCACCGAGGCCTTCGACCCCTCCAAGCTCGTGGACCCCAGCCTGATCATCTATCACCCCGTGCGGAAGGTGGGGGAGGACCTGATCGTCACCAACGGCGACCAGACCGACACCATCCGGGATATGGGCGAGTTCCGCGCGGCTCTGGCCACCCGGGAGTACGAGCCCGACGGGCCCAACTGGACCCCCCGCATCTCCGCCATCTGCCATGCCGACGGCAGCTTCTCCCTGTCCATCCTCAAGCGGGTGGACGGCCGCTGCCTCCGCTGCACCTACGACTACGAGGGCTGCGACGAGGGCAAGGGCTATTTCATCAGCACCTACCAGGGGGACGGCAGCCCCCTGCCCAGCTTCGCGGGCGAGCCCCTGCAGATCGACATGCCGGAGCCCGAGGAGGTCTGGGCGGCCCTGAACTGCGACAACAAGGTCTCGCTCTACGCCAACGTGCACGGCGAAGTGAGGCTCTTCAATAAACATCTGGGAGACTGAGGACATGAAAGAACTCCAACTGAAATACGGCTGCAATCCCAACCAGAAGCCCGCCCGCATCTTCATGCCGGACGGCTCGGTACTGCCCGTCACGGTGCTCAACGGCCGCCCGGGCTTCATCAACTTCCTGGACGCGCTGCACTCCTGGCAGCTGGTGAAGGAGCTGAAGGAGGCCACGGGGCTCCCCGCCGCCGCCTCCTTCAAGCACGTCTCCCCGGCGGGGGCCGCCGTGGGCCTGCCCCTCAGCGACGTCGACCGGCGCATCTACTTCGTGCCGGAGGACGCGGAGCTGACGCCCATCGCCTGCGCCTACATCCGGGCCAGGGGCGCCGACCGGCTCTGCTCCTACGGGGACTGGGCCGCTCTCAGCGAGGTCTGCGACGCCGCCACCGCCCGCTATCTGAAAGACGAGGTCTCCGACGGCATCATCGCCCCCGGCTATACCGAGGAGGCCCTGGAGATCCTGCGGACCAAAAAGAAGGGCAACTACAACGTGGTCCAGATCGACCCGAACTACGTCCCCGCGCCCCAGGAGTACAAGGACGTCTTCGGCATCCGCTTCGAACAGGGCCACAACGACTTCCGGATCGACGAGAGCCTGCTGCAGAACATCGTCACCCGCAACAGGGAGCTGCCCCGGCAGGCCAGGATCGACATGGTCGTGGCGCTGATCACCCTGAAGTACACCCAGTCCAACTCCGTCTGCTACGTGAAGGACGGCCAGGCCATCGGCGTGGGCGCCGGCCAGCAGAGCCGCATCCACTGCACCCGCCTCGCCGGGTCCAAGGCGGACAACTGGTACCTCCGCCAGCATCCCAAAGTGCTGGCGCTGCAGTTCGTCCCCGGGATCCGCCGCCCGGACCGGGACAACGCCATCGACGTCTACACCTCCGACGAGTATGAGGACCTCCTGCGGGAGGGCGAGTGGGAGCGGGTCTTCACCGTGAAGCCCGAGCCCCTCACCGCCGCGGAAAAGAAGGCCTGGATCGCCACCCAGTCGGGCGTCACCTGCGGCTCCGACGCCTTTTTCCCCTTCGGGGACAACGTGGAGCGGGCCCGCAAGTCCGGCGTACAGTACATCGCCGAGCCCGGCGGCTCCATCCGGGACGACCACGTGATCGCCACCGCCGACCGCTACGATATGGTGATGGCCTTCACCGGCATGCGCCTGTTCCACCACTGATCTTAGCAACTGTCCAGTCTCCCACAGGGAGACTGGACAGTTGAAAAGAAAGGCGACGGATGAGGGGTCGGCCCCATCCGCATCATCACAGATGAGGAGTTTCCTATGAAAGTCATGGTCATCGGCGGAGGCGGCCGGGAACACGCCGTCATCCGCAAGCTGAAAGAGAACGGCGAGATCGACGAGATCTTCGCGCTCCCCGGCAACGGCGGCATCGCCGCCGACGCCACCTGCGTCCCCATCGGCGCCAAGGACATCGCCTCCATCGTCTCCTTCGCGGAGGCCAACGACATCGACTACGCCGTGGTCACCCCGGACGACCCTCTGGTCCTGGGCTGCGTGGACGCCCTGGAGGAGATCGGCGTGCCCTGCTTCGGCCCCCGGTCCGAAGCCGCCATGCTCGAGGGCAGCAAGGTCTTCGCCAAGGAACTGATGAAGAAGTACGGCATCCCCACCGCCCGCTATGAGGTCTTCACCGAGTCGGAGCCCGCCCTGGCCTATGTCCGCACTTCCCCCCTGCCCATCGTGGTGAAGGCCGACGGCCTGGCCCTGGGCAAGGGCGTGGTGGTGGCCCGCAGCCGCGAAGAGGCGGAGGCCGCCGTCCGCGCCAGCATGGAGGACCACAAGTTCGGCAAGAGCGGCGACCGGCTGGTCATCGAGGAGTTCCTGGAGGGCCCCGAGGTCTCCGTCCTGGCCTTCACCGACGGGAAGGCCCTGGTCCCCATGGTCTCCTCCATGGACCACAAGGCCGCCTTCGACGGGGACAAGGGCCCCAACACCGGCGGCATGGGCACCGTGGCGCCAAATCCCTATTACACGCCCGAGATCGCGGACAGGTGCATGCGGGAGATCTTCCTGCCCACCGTGGCCGCCATGAAGGCCGAGGGCCGGCCCTTCAAGGGCTGCCTCTACTTCGGCCTGATGCTCACCAAGGACGGCCCCAGGGTCATCGAGTACAACTGCCGCTTCGGCGACCCGGAGACCCAGGTGGTGCTGCCCCTGCTGGAGAGCGACCTCTTCACGATCATGCGGGCCGTCACCGAGGAGCGGCTGGCAGAGGTGGAGGTCAAGTTCCGGGACGCTGCCGCCTGCTGCGTGATCCTGGCCTCCAGGGGTTACCCCGGCAGCTATGAGAAGGGCTATCCCATCGAGCTGCCCGCGGAGCCGGAGGGCCAGATCTTCGTGGCCGGCGCCGCCCGCAAGGACGGACGCCTGGTCACCAGCGGCGGCCGGGTCCTGGGCTGCACCGCCGTTGCGGAGACGCTCCCCGCGGCCATCGAGGGCGCCTACGCCCTGGCCCGCCGGGTGAAGTTCGAGAATGCCTTCTGCCGCAGCGATATCGGCCAGCGGGCCCTGCGGGCGAAGGCGGAGGTCTGAGATGGTATATCGCGTATTTGTGGAAAAGAAGCCCGGCCTGGACCAGGAGGCCCGGGCCCTGCTGAACGATGTCCGGGCCCTGCTGGGGATCGGGAGCCTCGAAAGCGTACGCCTGTTCAACCGCTACGACGCGGAAGGTCTGAGCCGGGAGCTCTTCGAGTCCGCCATCCGGACCGTCTTCTCCGAGCCCCAGCTGGACCTGGCCACGGAGGACATCGACGTGGACGGCGCCACGGTCTTCGCCGTGGAGTACCTGCCCGGCCAGTTCGACCAGCGGGCGGACTCCGCCGCCCAGTGCATCCAGATCCTCTCCCGGGGGGAGCGGCCGTGGATCCGCTCCGCCAAGGTCTACGCCCTCTACGGAGAGCTCACCGAGCAGGAGCTCCGGGAGATCAAGAAATACGTCATCAACCCCGTGGAGGCCCGGGAGGCGGCCCTGGAGAAGCCCGAGACCCTGGCCCTCCGCTATGAGATGCCCACCGCCGTGGAGATCCTGGCGGGCTTCCGGGAGCTGGACCGTGCTTCGCTGGACGCCCTGGGCCGCCGGCTGGGCCTGGCCATGGACGGGGACGACCTGGCCTTCTGCCAGGAGCATTTCCGCGCCGAGGGCCGGGACCCCAGCATCACCGAGATCCGGGTGCTGGACACCTACTGGTCCGACCACTGCCGCCACACCACCTTCAACACCGTGATCGACGAGGCGAGCTTCGCCGATCC
>JAFZOC010000191.1 GCA_017550765.1 Oscillospiraceae bacterium | reverse complement strand
CTGGCCCAGCTTCATGGCGAAGGTGCGGGCGGCGAAGAACATGCCGCTGCGGTCCTCGCCGGTCTCCAGGGTGCTGAGCTCGGACACGTCCGCCACGCAGGCCTGGGGCAGGATGCCCAGGATGGCCATGGGGACGCCGGCGCTGATGGCGATGACCAGGCCCCAGCCGAAGCCCTGGCCGCACAGCGCGGTGATGAGGAACACCGCGGCATAGGCGAAGAAGCCCACCACGATGATCTTTTTCTTGCCCAGTTTGGGTGCCAGCTTGTTCACCGGCAGGTAGAGCGCCAGGCTGACCACCGTCATGATGACGGTGAGGGTGAAGGTGCTGGAAGAGGGGATGCCCATCAGGCGGGTCTCAAAGTCGGCCAGGCCCGTCTGGAACAGGGTCACGGCGAAGAAGTAGATCACGTCCGCATAGACGAAGCGGCGGAACTGCCCGTTCTTGAAGGTCTTGAACAGGGAGGAGAAAGCCGGGGTCCTGCTGGGCTTGGAGTCGATGTGATCGCGCTCCTTGATGAAGAGGGCGGGGACCAGGCAGGCCAGGCAGGCCACGACGCACATGACGCCGATGGCCATGCGCATGGAGCTCTGCTGGACGAGGAGGATCTGCTCCATCGTCTCGGCGCTGAGCAGTTCCTTGGCGGCTTCCATCTTCACGGGGGCGTCGGCGGTGCCCTGGAGCATGACCATCAGCTCGTCCAGGCTGACGCCCTTGCTCGCCGCGACGGGGGCGAGGATGGCGGCCACCTTGCCGCCCTGGAAGATGTTGGCCAGGGTGGGGACCATGGTGGACAGGGAGAAGCCGGCGATGTAGGTGAAGGAGATGAAGGTGGAGACGTTGATGCGGTTCTTCTGGGTGTCGCCCAGCTCCGCGATCAGCGCGTTGTAGGGCGTGCAGTAGATGGTCATGACCAGATAGAACAGCATCAGCAGCACGAACATCAGGGTGTTGTTCAGCGCCACGGAGCCCGTGCTGGGCACGAAGAACACCGCCGCCGTGATCAGCGCGAAGGGGATGGAGGCCGCTTTCAGGAAGGGGATGCGGCGGCCGCCCTTGTAGTCGCTCCGGTCGGACCAGCTGGCGATCAGAGGATCCGTGACGGCGTCGAACAGACGGCCCACGGCGGTGATGATGCCGAAGAGGGTCAGAGAGGCGATCAGCGGGTTCTGGGAGATGAACTGGCTCATGATGCCGTTGGTGTCCAGGAACTTCTCCGCGTTGCCGGTGTAGAGATGGACCAGCCAGGTGGCGATGATGCCGGACAGCAGGCTCCAGCCGAACTGGCCGACTGCAAAGGTCCACAGGACTTTGTTGGTGATGGGCTTCAACTGCTTCATATTCTCTTTCCTTCCCTGTAAGATCCCGTTCCCACACGGGTCGTAGACCATATTATTGTAATAAAGCGGAGGGGAAAAGTCAACGGATCCGGCCCGATCCCCCCGCTTTTGTCAGAACAGCCAGATCCCGATCGCTTTTTTTGGCGATAATGGAGGACCTGTCGCTCCGGCCGCGCCGGTCTCGGGCCGTTGACAGAGGCAGCGCCACAGGCTAGAATAGAAAGGGACAGGACCTGTCTCCCCGCCGCAGCTGGCGGGAAAACAGGACAACGGCGGGCCCGGCCCGCCGCAGAGACAAGGAGGAACGGCCCATGGCCCTGATCGTCTGCCCGGAATGCGGGAAGCGTTTTTCCGACAAAGCGCCCAGCTGCCCCGAATGCGGCTGCCCCACCTCTGCGATCGTCGGTGAGGCGGCGGTCGGCCCCGCCGCCCGGGAACAGCTCCGGACGGAGACCAGCCAGAAGATGCTGGAGGCCGTGCGCCAGACCCGCAGCCGGGCCAAGGCCGCCGAGGCCGACTTTGACCGCAGCTCGGCGGACATCCAATGGCAGGCCAGCCGGGAGATCGACCTCTTCGGCGGCGACTTCCACAGCCGCATCGTGGATCTGGCGGCGGGATCGCGCCGCGCCTGCGACGATCTCTACGCCAGCTACCAGACGCTGATCGAGTCGCTGGACCGGAGCTGTCGGCCGCTGCTGGAATACGGGCCCAGCGCCGAGGCGATCAAAGCCGTCTGGGATCTGATCGTCTTTCTCAACGACGAGTCGGAGATCGAGAACAACTTCTCCGCCTCCTTCAACGGGGCCAGTCTGGGCAACGTGGGCAGCGCGAAGTATGTGCCCTAGATGTCCAACAAGATGATCCAGAAGTTCTGGGGCGACCAGTACGCGTCCACCCCCGAAGCCCAGGAGGCCCAGCGCCGCCGGCAGGAAGCCCGGCAGGCGGAGCAGGAACGCCAGGCCCAGCGCCGCCGGCAGGAGGAAGAGGCCCGGCGCAGGGAGCGCGAGCGCAAAGCAGCGCAGGCGCGGGAGGGCAAGGCCCGGCTCCAGCAGCTCAACGAAGAGGCCGGGCGGCGTGCCCAGTCCTTCCGCGGCGCCCTGGAGCAGGCGCGGCGTGCCCGTATGGAGGAGGTCCGGAGCGCCCTGGCCGAGGAGCTCTCCGCGCTGGAGACGGAAAAGGCGGAGCTGGAGAGGGAGGTCGCGGCCCTGGGCGTGTTCCGGTCGGGCGCGAAGCGGACAAAAAAAGACGCCCTCGCCCTCGTCGAGCGGAAGCTCGGCAAGCTCCGCGGGCCCGATCTCCTGGACGCGGAGGAGCAGCGTCTGCGCCAGCTGGCCGACAGCGCCTTCGCCCGCTATCAGCAGACGGTGGAGAGCTATCTGGACAAGCGCTTCCCCGGCCGCAAGACCGGGAAGGACGACGTGGCGCGCTATCTGGAGGACGGCGACTTCGCCCGCCGGCCCCTGCCGGAGGCGCCGGACGCCGCCACAGCCTTTGACGGGAAAGGAGACGTGTGATGGAGCCGACAACGTCCATCATCCTCGCGAAAGAGAAGCGCCAGCGGCTGTTCCTGCTGGCGGCCGCGGCGCTGCTGCTGCTCAGCGCGCTGCTGCTGATCGTACCCCGCAGCGCCGCCGCCCGGATCCAGTCCGAGATCCGGACCGAGATCGCGCCCATGACGGACGCGCTCCGGGCCCAGGCCGGCGCCGACAGCGTGGACCTGCGCTTCGCCATCGACCCGGGCCAGCGCTTCACCCTCTCCCCCGGCAAGGTCAAGCACCAGGTCTTCCTCACCGTCCACTGCAGCTCTCTGAAGTCCAAGTCCAACTCGGAGTGGATCGAGCTCCTGCTGGGCGAGCGGGGGACCGCCTCCGTCTGCCACAGCTACGGAGAGAGCCTCTGGGACGACGCCCTCTACGCCCGCAGCGTGCAGATCCCCTCTACGCCCATGAGCTATCCCGTCTTCGTGACGGTCACCGACGGCTCCAGCTGCATCAGCCTGCAGCGCATCAGTCTCGGCCGCACCGACCTGAGCAACGCAGACCTCTGGCAGCGGCTGCATCCCAGGACCTCGCTGCCCAGCGTGGGCCTGTTCACCTTCCTGATCGTCGTGTCCGGCGGCGCCCTGGCGCTGCTGCTGTATCTGTGGATCGACCGGCGCAAGGCGCTGGACAGAGCCTGCGCCGCCTATTATGAGGCGTGTCTCGCCCAGGGCGTCCAGGAGCTTGGCTCCGCGTCCGGGGACGCTCTGGCGGAAGGGCTCGCGGAAAAGTACGCCCGGGAGGCCGGCGTCGCGAACGCGACCGAGAGCTGGCGGGCGATGTTCCGGCGGGGCCTGGCCCTCCGTGGGGAGAAAGACGCGCCGGCCCCGGCGGGCGCGGACGCCTCCCCCATCGCCCACATCCTCCGGGACGTGGACAGGGAGACGCGCCGGGAGCAGCTCGAGGCCCGGAAGCGCGCAAAGCGGAAGGCGCTGCT
>JAFZOC010000190.1 GCA_017550765.1 Oscillospiraceae bacterium | reverse complement strand
GGCTTCGTGCCGGAGTTCGGCCTGCTCACCGACGAGGGCCGCAAGGCCACCTGGGTGGTGGAAGTCAAGTGCGAGCACAAGCCCGAAGCCCAGCTGCTGGGCTCCGCCATCGGCATGAAGGTGATGGAGGAGGTCCCCTACGTCAAGGGCATGGAGCGCTGGCTGGGCACCGAGCTGGACGACGAGGCCAAGGCCTACCTGAAGGACTTCGGCGCGGCCACCGCCTCCAACGGCGCCGTGGGCCTGTACCATATCGCAGGCCTGACCCCCGAGGCCGTGGAGCAGGGCGAGAGCCTCATCGCCGAGGGCGCCCAGGTCTACGTCATCGACGACGCCGAGCTCCAGCGGGTGAAGGACAGCTACCCCGTCATCTGGAAGAAGCCCGACGCCAAGCCCGAGCTCTGCTTCGTGGGCTGCCCCCACATGTCTCTGCAGCAGCTGAAGGACTGGGCCGCGGCCATCCGGGACGGTCTGGAGAAGAACGGCCGCAAAAAGGTGGCCGTGCCCACGGTCTTCACCGCGCCCGTGCCCGTGCTCAAAGAGTTCGAGCAGACCATGGACGCCTACTATCTCAAGCAGAGCGGCGTGGTCCTCAGCTACATCTGCCCGCTGATGTACATGAACAATCCCCTCTGCAAGAAGAAGGCGGTCATCACCTCCTCCAACAAGCTGCGCACCTACACCAGCGCCCGCTACTACACCGAGGCGGAGATCCTGACCATCATCACGGGAGGTGCCCTATGAGACAGTTCCAAGGACGCGTCGTGGTGCCCGGCACCTGCAAGGCCGAGGCCCTGGTGAGCCGCGGCGGCTTCAACACCCTGGCCAGCTATCAGATGGCCCTGATGTTCGGGGACAAGCAGGTGAAGTGCGGCGACAAGAACAACGCCGACCTCTATAAGAAGTCCATGCTGGGCAAAGCCCTGTGCCTGCCCCAGACCATCGGCTCCACCACCGGCGGCATGGTGCTCTTCACCGTCTGTTCCTACGGCAAGCAGCCCGCCTGCATGCTCTTCTCCAAGCCCATCGACTCCCTGGCCGCCTCCGGCGCCATCCTGGCCGACGTGTGGACCGAAGCCAAGATGCCCGTGGTAGACAACTTGGGCGAGGAGTTTTTGGCCTACGTTCAGGACGGCATGCAGATCACCGTGGGCGAGGACGGGCTCGTCACCGTGGAGTGACCGGCGGGGCCCGCAGCCGTCCGTTCCGCCCGCAGTCCTCCGGCATACCGCTCTCTGCAGCCTGATACGCTCCTCTACGATACGCTCCTCTCTATGAAAGGGAGCGCCGCCCCCTGGGCGACGCTCCCTTTCCGCGCGTCCGGTCTTCCGACGGGATCAGCCGGCCCGGTGGTCCCTCGCCCACCAGGCCCGGACCCGGCTGGTGACGGGCTCCGGCTCGCGCTCGTCCCAGTTCAGGATCCGCACGCCGCAGATCTTGATCTCCCCCGGGCAGACCCGCAGGTGGATCCAGACGTCGCGCCCGGGCAGGGCCAGGGCCGTGGCGGTGGTGTGGACCCGGTGGTGGTAGGGCTTGGCCTTCTTCCCGCTGTTCAGGCCCAGCCGCACGGCCTCCCGGACCAGCCGGTCCCGGGCCTTGGACGCGTGGCGCAGGTAGCGGCAGGCGGCGTAGGCGATGGTCTCATCGTCATAGTGGGTAGGGACCTGGCTGTCAGCCCAGGTCTTCCGGTCGTAGGAGATGCTGCAGCGGAGGCTGTTGTCGCGGGTCTTCATGGTGTATCTCATATCTTCCTTCCTTTCCCGATCGTTTCGATCGTGTCCGTGTCTGTGTCTGTGTACGTGTTCGTTCCGACTGCTGACGCTGTCGCAGCCGCCGGCGCCTTCCCATGCCTTCCTGCCCCGGATCGCACACCGGAGCGTTCACAAGGCCGCTCGCCTGCGCGTCAGGGTCGTGGCAGCCAGTCCATACGCATGGACGCCTATGCGCTTTTCAAGGTACCCGTCTGGCGCAAGGCGCAAAAAAAGCACCAGATCGACTCGGTCATGCACAAAGGGCATAGTAGTCCCCTTTGACATTTCCTCGATGCTGGTGCGAACATTCGCACGACACAGACACGGTCGTTGATATGAGACCGCGGCTCTTCTTTTTTCTCGAGCCTGATGACTATACCATATCGTTCCGCTCCTGTCAACACTTTTTCGATGTTTTTCAAAAATTTTTTCGCGAAGCGTTCCGGACCGCGCTCCGGGCGCCGCAGAGGCCGTCTCCGCGACCCTCGCAGCGCCTGACGCGGCGCTCCCGTCCGGGCCGCTCCGCCGCAGACAGGCCGCTCCGCTGACGCGCGAGACTGTCAAAGAAGTCCCCAAAGGACTTTTTTGACAAGCAGACGCGTCGCCCGGAGACGAGCTCCGGGCGACGCGCAGTTCGGTCCTACTATTTTTTCCGGAAGAGGGCCAGGGGCTCGTACAGATCCCCCAGCCGGTGGAGCAGATGCATGGCGTCCCGCTCCGACCGGTAGGGCTGGTCCAGGAACACGTCCACAGCCCGCAGGCTCTCGTCTTCCCGGCGCAGCAGCTCCATGAGTTTGGCCTGGGCCCGCTTCACGGACATCTGCCCGGCGTAGATATAGAGCCCGCCCAGCCCGGGCGCGCCGGCCTCCGGACGGAGCACGCCCCGCAGCCCGTGACTGTGGAGGAAGCTCTGGAGCTGTGCCATCCACGCTGCGGTCTGCTCCTCGGTCCCGATGAGCTTGTAGTAGACGACCTCCTCCGGGCCGTGGACCTCCTCTTCCAGATAGATCCGGTAGGGAGAGCGCTTCATCCGCCTGAAGATCTGCTCCTCCTCCGGGCGCATCGCGCCCTGGTGGAAGATGCTGGTCTTGTTCCTGTGGATCGCGTAGATGAAATAGCTCAGGCCCAGGCGGTCCAGATGCTCCCGCAGGCGCTGGGACTCGTTTGCGCGGAGCGTCTCGGCGTAGAGATAGACGTTCTCGTTGGCGTCGTAGATCGCGGCGCCGCCCATGACGATCAGGGGGATGGGGATATCCGCCCCGGTCAGCTGCAGCGCGAAGAAGGCGGGGGCGTGCTCGGACATGAGGCAGATCTTGGCTCCGTCCTGGAAGAGGTAGTTCAGCCGGTAGAGGGCCGCCGAGGGGATCTGGGAAAAGCGGTCCGGGGCCAGGTCCCGGGTCCGCACGAAGAAGACGCAGCTGCGGTCCTTGCGCCGCGGCAGGCGGAAGTGGTCCACCCCGATCGCCACGACGGTCCCCAGCGCCACGCCCAGGATCCGGCCGGAGGTCTGGCGCAGGGGATCCTGGATATCCGGGAAGGCGATCACGACGCACAGGAACACGATCGCGGCCAGGGCGGCGGAGCCGGGCTTGCGCACCAGGACGGCGCTGTAGAGGCTCGCCAGGGTCCCCAGGCCCATCAGCAGATAGGCCAGCAGCATCCGCTCCTGAAAGATCGGCATGGTCACCACGACCAGCAGGAAGGCCAGGCCCCAGAAGGTCCCCAGCATGGTCCCGGTGAAGCGGTCCAGGGCCGAGCCCCAGGAATCGCGGGAATAGGGCTGCATGCACACGATCGCCGTGATCGCGGCCTCGGTGGGCATGGCCTGGCCGCGATAGCCCCGCAGCCAGTAGAACAGCAGGCACAAGAAGACCGCCACGGTGGTCTTCAGGATGCGCTGTCCCAGGGGCGGGAACCGGCGCAGGGGGCTCTTTTCTGTGGATACGCGCTGTTTTTCTCTCTTCATGTCCTTACCTCTGCGGTCAGACCGCAGAGCGTGGCCGCCCTGCAGTCCGTATATGGTCACTGTGTGGCTCTTTCCGCCGCGCGGAGCGCTTCCGCGCTGTCTTCCAGCCGCGAGCCGGGGCCCATGATAGCACAAACATCCACAAGGGTCAAAGCTTTTTCGCGCGATTTTTTGTTGCATCTCCCATCTTGGATCTGTCGACCTTTTTCACTATAATGGGAACGTGTTTTTCCTAGGCTCTCCTTTCCCGGCCCTGTGCGATCCAGGGCCCGCACCCACCCGCGCCTGACCTGCGAAGGACAGGGAATAAAGAGAGGATCACAAGGAGGATCGATCCATCATGGAGAAATTGTTCCAGCTGAAGAAGAACGGCACCAATGTCCGCACGGAGATCCTGGCAGGCCTGACCACCTTCATGACCATGGCCTACATCATCGCCCTGAACCCCAATCTGCTCACCAACTTCGGTGCGGAGGGGCAGGACCTCTGGAACGGCGTGTTCCTGGCCACCTGCATCGCTTCCGCCGTTGGTACCATCTGCATGGCCTTCCTGGCCAACAAGCCTTTCTGCATGGCCCCCGGCATGGGCCTCAACAGCTTCTTCGCCGTGGTCGTGGCCAACATCGTCGCCATGACCGGCATGACCTACCTGGAGTCCTTCCAGTCCGCCCTGGTCATCATCTTCGTGGAGGGCCTCGTGTTCATCGTGCTCTCCATCTTCAACGTCCGCGAGAAGATTGTCCAGGCCATCCCCCTGGGCGTGCGTCTGGGCATCGGCCCGGCCATCGGCCTGATGCTGATGAACATCGGCCTGGGCTCCAACGTCAGCCTCTACGGCGACAAGGGCGGCCCCTTCTACGCCATGCGCGACTTCTTCGGCGCCCTGACCGCCTCCTACGGCAAGGAGACCCTGGGCTCGGTCTATCCCGAGATGGTCCTGGCCGTGGTCACCATGTTCTTCGGTCTCTTCGTCATCGTCGCCCTGGACCACAAGAAGGTCAAGGGCTCCGTCCTGTACGGCATCCTGGCCGCCTCCGTGCTGCACTGGGCCGGACAGGCCATCTTCCTGCACACCGACCCCTTCGCCAAGCTCTCCGGCGCCTCCTTCGTGCCCCCCTTCGCCGACATGGCCAAGACCACCCTGTTCAAGCTGGACTTCGCCGGCTTTGCTGAGATCGGCTGGTTCACCCTGATCACCCTGGTCATCACCTTCTGCATCATCGACATGTTCGATACCATCGGCACCCTGGTGGGCACCGCCTCCCGGGCCAAGATGCTGGACAAGAACGGCGAGATGCCCCAGATGAAGGAAGCCCTGCTGTCCGACGCCATCGGCACCGTGGCGGGCTCTCTCACCGGCACCTCCACCGTCACCACCTTCGTGGAGTCCGCCTCCGGCGTAGAGGCCGGCGGCCGCACCGGTC
>JAFZOC010000189.1 GCA_017550765.1 Oscillospiraceae bacterium | reverse complement strand
CTTCCAGGACCTCGTCCCAGCCGGTGGTCTCAGCGGCGGAGACCAGGATGTACTTGACCTGGGCGGTGATGAAGCCCTTGGCGGCCTCCAGCTGCTTGTCGGCGGTAGGAGCGGTGACGAAGGTGGCGTCGTAGCCGTTCTCCTTGGTGAAGGTGTCGGTCAGATCCTTGACGTTGGCCTGGCGATAGCCGGACTCGGCGGGATCCAGGTTGATGATGCCGACTTTGATCAGGCCGCTGTCGGCGGGCTGGCTGGCCTGTTCGGTCTGGCCGGCGGGAGGAGTGGGGGCCTCGGTCTTGGCGCCGCAGGCAGCCAGGGCGAAGACCATTGCCAGGGCGAGGAGCAGTGCAAACAGTTTACGCATAGCTTTTTACCTCTTTCTCATTTTTTTCATTTTTCCTTTCCCGGATCGCTCCGGGGCCTCTGCCTGTATCTTAACGCCTTTCTTTGGGAAAATCAACACTTGTACGCACAAAAGCAAATTTTTGTGTGCTCCTACAATACAAATTTTTATCGCTTTGCTGTAATAATGATACAAATCCGGAAAACTGATGTCAAAAGCGCGATACTTCCGCTTTTTATGAACTTTTATCGCGGTCTTCGGCGCGTCTGTCTTTCGTTGCATTGCACGATCCGCGCCGTCTCGGCGGGGCTCTGGCCGGTTTTTGTCTCAAACTTGCGCAAAATTTGTATTGAAACGGGCGGGCGATATGACTATACTATAGTCGAAAAACATGACAGGAGCCGGCTTATGCGTGCAAAGTATCAGATCGTGGCGGAGGCCCTCCGCTCAGAGATCGCAGAGGGGCGATACCCCAGGACGCTCCCTCCGGAGCAGGCGCTCTGCGCCCGTTTCCAGGTGAGCCGTCAGACCGTGCGGCAGGCGCTCTCCCTCCTGGAGAGCGAGCGTCTGATCGACCGGCGTCAGGGCAGCGGGTCCCACGTCATCCAGAAGAAGCAGCCGTCGGCGCGGCGGCGCCTCTCCATCGCGGTGGTGACCACCTATATCAGCGACTACATCTTCCCCAGCATCCTGCGGGAGATCGAGGCCGTCTGCTCAGAGAACGACAGCGCCCCGCTCCTCTTCGCCACACAGAACCAGTTCGCCAACGAGCGCAAGATCCTGCTGACGCTGCTGGGCATGGAACAGCTGGACGGCGTCCTGGTGGAGGGGACGAAGACGGGCCTGCCCAATCCCAACATCAAGCTCTACCAGAAACTGATCGACCGCGGCGTCCCTCTGGTCTTCATCCACGGCGATCACGAGCAGCTGCCCGATACTCTCTCCGTTCTGGACGACAACGTCGGCGGCGGGCGCATGCTGGTGGACTATCTCTATCGGAAAGGACACCGGAAGATCGGCGGCATCTTCAAATATGACGACCTCCAGGGCCGGCAGCGCTTCGCCGGTTACCTTGACGCCATGCTGGAGCTGGGCCTGCCGCTGGAGGACCGCAGCATCGTCTGGTACAGCACCGACCAGAAGGAGCGCTTCCTCCGCGAGGGCATCGACGAGGAGCGCGCGGGGGCGTTCTTCTCCTCCTGCAGCGCCGTGGTCTGTTACAACGACGAGATCGCCAGCCTGGCCGTGGCCTATCTGAACAAGATCGGCCTCTCCGTGCCGGGGGACGTCGCCATCGTCAGCTTCGACAACAGCCAGTACAGCGAGCTGTCCATCCCCCGCATCACCTCTCTTTCCCACGAGCCCTACAACGTGGGGCGCATGGCGGCCGAGCTCCTCTTCCGCCACCTGCGGGGAGAGGCGTGCGTCTCCGCCCTGGTCCCCTGGACCCTGGTGGAGAAAGAGAGCAGCTGAGGCCGGGGCGAGCGCAGGGCCGCGGCGATACCGAGCGGCAAAGGAGGGACGAGACATGATCTTCTACTACACCGGCACCGGCAACTCTCTCTTTGCGGCGAAGGCCCTGGCCCGGGAGGGCGAGGCGCTGGTCTCCATGATCGACGCCGTCCGGGAGGGCGCTTTCCACTACACGCTGCAGGAGGACGAGCCCCTGGGCCTGGTGTTCCCCGTCTATTTCTACACGGTCAGCGACCCGGTGCTGGATCTCGTCCGGCGCCTCACGGTGGAGAACGCCGGCTTCGTCTACGCCGTCATCTGCTGCGGGGCCAGCATCGGCCCGGCGGGCGGCTTTCTGAAGCGCGAGCTGCACAGACGCGGGCTGGAGCTGCAGCGGGTGGACGCCCTTGTGGTCCCGGACGGCGCGGTGATCTACTACGACATCGACCCGCCGGAGAAGATGGCGCAGTTGCGCCAGGCCGCGGCCCGGGAGCTGGCCGGCATCCGCCAGGCCGTGGAGCAGCGCGCCGGGAACGAGATCCGGGGCAGCGCCGCCGCGGGGAAGCTGGGCCTCGCCGCCTACCACGCCTGCATGAGCACGCGGAAGTTCTTTGCCGACGACAAGTGCGTCGGCTGCGGGAAGTGCGCCGCGGTCTGCCCCGTGGGGGCGATCGAGCTGCGCCAGGGGCGCCCGGCCTGGACAAAGAGCAGGTGTCTCAAGTGCTGCGCCTGCATCGACCGCTGTCCGACCGCCGCGATCCAGTACGGGAAGAAGACCGCCTCCCGGGGCCGCTACGCAGACCCGG
>JAFZOC010000188.1 GCA_017550765.1 Oscillospiraceae bacterium | reverse complement strand
GCTATGTGCAGCTGGCGCTGCCCCAGATGAAGAGCATGCTGGGCCAGATGGGCGTTCAGGATATCCAGGTCGAGACCGGGACGATCGTGTTCGCAGGGACCGAGCGGGACTCCACGCTCGTGACCGGCACCGTGAACGGCATCCAGATCTATGAGCGCATGGTCCACATCAAGATCGGGAACTATATGGCGTCCGTCACGGCCTTCTCCATGCAGGAGGGGCGCGTGGATGAGATCCTGGCCCTGTTCCAGGCCGCATGAGCTGTGCGTTAAACAAAACTTAAACAAATACCCTCTTGGTCCTTAATGGCTGAGAGGGTATACTGTTCTCGAAAGGAAGGGAGTGGGACCGTGTACAACATCCTGATCTGCGACGACGAAAGGGACATCGTGTCCGCGCTGAAGATCTATCTGGAGGCCGAGGGCTATCGGACCTTCCCGGCATACAACGGCAGGGAGGCCCTGGCGACCCTGGACCGGGAGGACATCCATCTGGTGCTGCTGGACGTGATGATGCCCGTGCTGGACGGCATCGCCGCGCTCTCTGCGATCCGGGAGCGCTCCAACGTCCCGGTGATCCTGCTGACGGCCAAGAGCGAGGGCTCGGACAAGATCCTGGGGCTCAACGTGGGGGCGGACGACTATGTCACCAAGCCCTTCGACCCGGCGGAGCTCCTGGCCCGGGTGCGCTCCCAGCTGCGGCGCTATCTGAAGCTGGGCGGCGGCGCTGTGCAGGAGAGCGCGGTCACGATCGGCGGGGTCTGTCTGGACGACGACAGCAAGACCGTCACCGTGGACGGAGAGCCGGTGAGCCTGACGCCCCGGGAGTACGATATCCTCAAGCTCCTGATGCGGGACCCCGGACACGTCTTCCATCCCAAGGATCTCTACCGCAGGGTCTGGAACGAGGAGCCCTACGGCGCCGAGAGCACCGTGGCGGTCCACATCCGGCACATCCGGGAGAAGATCGAGATCGACCCGGCCGAGCCGCGCTACATCAAGGCGGTCTGGGGCCAGGGCTACAAGTTCGAGAGGGGGAGATGAGATGGAAAAACTCTATGGCAGCTTCGCGGCGAAGTTCGTCGCGGTGATCCTGCTGTGCTGCATGGCGCTGGCCTTCATAGGCTCCGCCATCGGTGCGGCGGTGGTCGTGGAGCGGGGCGGCTACACCGGGAACATCCGGAACGTGGAGGAGAGCTTCTATGAGAGCCTCTGCCAGCGGATGACCTCACAGGTGGGCAGGGCCTGGTCCGAGGGCCAGCTGTACGAGGGGAGCAGGAAGGAAGGCCTGTATACCGCCAACGGCGCCTTTTGGTATGAGATCCAGGACCAGGACGGCGAAACGATCCTGTCCAACTACGAGGGCGGAGCGTTCCTCTGGGAGGTCGTGCAGGTCTTCGAGCCCTACTATAGCATCCTTTGGACCGCTGACGAGTCGGGAAAGGGCGATCGGCTGGAAGAGACCTGGGACGGCGACATCACCGTGGTCACGCCCACCCCGCAGCCGACTGTGGAGCCGGCGATCGTCCCGGCCCCGGCGACGCCGCAGCCCACAGAGACGCCGGCTGCTGTGACGATCCGTTACGGACGGACGGGCGAGAGGGTCTCCTTCGCGTCAGAAGAGGAGGAGTGGGCCTGGATCCGCGCGAACACGGTCACGGTGCGCGGCTATCTGCCGGACCCGCTGCCGGGATCTTTCCCGGAGGGGCAGGAGCTGGAGATGCTCCGCGTCCTCTTCCGCTGGCGCTTCGAGCTGCTCTGGGCCGTGGGCCTCAGTTTCCTGCTGGGCGTGCTGCTGTTCATCTTCCTGC
>JAFZOC010000187.1 GCA_017550765.1 Oscillospiraceae bacterium | reverse complement strand
GTCGGTGTCAGCGTCGTCACCTCGATCGGGGGAAAAACGGGCGGCGTATAGGGCCCGTTGGGCGGGTCCTCCACGAGCAGCAGGATCAAGATCACGATCAAGGTCGCTGTACCCGTCGTGAAATATTTGTGCATCTGTTGCATCCGCCATACATGCCGGGCACGCCCCTGCAGGAGCGTAGCCTCATTGCCGCTCAGGCGCGCGCGGATGCGTCTTCTTCTGATCGGCGCGAAGGGACGCGCATATTCCGGGTACCGGTCGTCGATCTCGCGCATATCCGCTCCCCCTTTCTTCCGGCTCTGTTTCAACCTTCATCCATTTTTTATGATAACACAAGGATCTGTGTCCTGCAACAGTCTTTGATCCTTTACTGTGACATTTTTTCAGAAAAAGGCCCTCCGGCGGTCACTCTTCTGCCCGCCGGAGGGTCCTTTTCATCTTGTGTCCTCTTTCGGTCCAACACTGCCCGACTCGGGCTCGCCGCTCTTCTGCGATCCCAGGTCCCGGATCGCCACGTTCAGCGCAGCGCCCAGATAGATGATCTGACAGCAGAGGAAGAGCCAGAACATCAGCAGGATCAGCGAGGCGAGCGATCCGTATACCAGGGGATAGCGAGCCGAAGCCGCGATGAAGGTCGAGAAGACCCAGCTCATCACCACGATCCCGATGGTCGCCGCGATGGCGCCGGGGAAGGTGCGATAGGTCCGGCCGCGCACCACGGATACGCGATAGACCGCCCACAGGATCACAAATTCGATCCCGCCCAGGAGCAGGAAACGGATCTGCTCCCAGGAACTGCTGATGTCCAGGAAAGGCAGGGTACTGTCCACGAACTCCAGGAACGCTTTACCGGTCAGCATGACCAATATGGCGAAATACATCGCTGCCAGAAAAGCGATCGAGAAGACGATGCTGAACAGGAAGTCCCAGACGCCCCGATAGCGCCGTCCGCCCTGGAGCTCGCCGATCGTGGTCTGCAGAGACCGCACCGCCGCCGATGCGGAGGTCAACAGCAGCATGGCGCCGGCGATGGTCATGGCCATGCTCCTGTCCCGCCCCACATATCCCAGAAAACTGCGGATGGACTTGCTGGTATCCGCGGAAAAGAACTGTTCCACGAAGCTCAGGGCCTGGATCATCTTTTCGTAACTGTTGCCCAGCAGCGCATACAGACAGATGATCAGTGGGAAGATCGACATGGTGAGGGAATACGAGAGCGCCGCGGCTGAGCGCGGGATCTTTTTTTCCATATAGAGCTCGCCCGTGCCGCGCAGGACACGCAGCAGATCTTTCATGGACAGTACCTCCTGTCGCAAAGAGAGCCCCCTTCATGGGAGCTCTCTTTCGCGTATCTCGAAGTATAGCGGCGGACCTTACTTGGTGTTGAAGATCCGGAAGATGCTGTCGAAGGGATCCTCGCCGGCGGGCTCGGTCTCTTCCTCTTCGGGCAGCGGGGGCGGGACAGCCGCAGTCGCCGCGGCTTTCTCGGCAGCGCCGGTAAAGAGACCGGCAGGCTTCACCGCGGGACGCGCAGGCGCTACGGGACGGACAGGGGCGACCGGCGAGACGGGAGCAGCCGCTTTCTTCTCTTCGGGCTTCTCGCCCTCCACGGTCTTCTCTTCGAAGCCGGTGGCGATGACGGTCACGCGGATCTCATCCTGCATGTCCGGATCGAAGGTGGCGCCGAAGATGATGTTGGCGTCGGGATGTGCGGCCTCCTGCACCAGGTTGGCAGCGGCCTCCACGTCCTCCAGGCCCATGTCCTCGGAGCCGGTGATGTTGATGAGAACGCCACGGGCACCGTTGATGGAGGTCTCCATGAGGGGGCTGGCGACAGCCATGCGGGCGGCGTCCTCCGCCTTGCCCTTGCCGGCAGCGTGGCCCACGCCCATATGGGCGAAGCCGGCGTTCTTCATGATGCAGGTGACGTCGGCGAAGTCCAGGTTGATGAAGCCGGTGTTCTTGATCAGGTCGGAGATGCTGGTGACAGCCTGCTTGAG
>JAFZOC010000022.1 GCA_017550765.1 Oscillospiraceae bacterium | reverse complement strand
GTCAGGTTGGTGGGCTTGCCGAAGAAGTCCTTGGATAAGTCCACATTGCCGACCTCGGTGCTGGGCGGATCTGAGGGATCCATGGTGGTCACCCGGAACATCTGGCCGGCGCCCTCGGCGTCGGACCCGGTGATGATGGGGGTGTGGACATAGACGAAGCCCCGGCTCTGGAAGAACTCATGCACCGCCTGGGCCGCCACGCTACGGACCCGGAACACGGCGGAGAAGAGGTTGGTGCGGGGGCGCAGATGCTGGATGGTGCGCAGGAACTCCACGCTGTGGCGCTTCTTCTGCAGGGGGTAGTCCGGCGTGGACACGCCCTCCACGAAGATGTCGGCGGCCTTCAGCTCGAAGGGCTGCTTGGCCTCGGGGGTCAGCACCAGGGTGCCGCGCACGATCAGGGCGGCGCCAACGTTCTGGTGGGCGATCTCATCGTAATTGGCCAGGCTGCCTCTCTCGAACACGACCTGCAGCGACTTGAAGCAGCTGCCGTCGTTGAGTTCGATGAAGCCGAAATTCTTCATGTCCCTCACAGTGCGGACCCAACCGCAAACGGTCAGCTCCTGCCCGCCGAAGGCTTCGGCATCTGCGTAGATACCGGCGATCTTCTGATGTTTCATGGACGCTCGTCCTTTCCCGGTGTCCTCAGACACGCATGTATTTTCCGCCCCCCGTCCCGCAGCGGCGCGGCAGGTCCGGAATGCGGCTATACTATCACGCTTTCCCTGTTTTTTCAAGAGGGACGCGCCTTAGAAGATCAATTTCACCGGCGCGTGGTAGTTCCGCAGCTCCAGCTCCCGGTGCGGCCCGCCGTCTTCGCCGTCGCGGGTCCAGGGGACGGGCTTCTCGAAGACGAAACGGGCTTTTTTGGTGTGCAGGATGATCAGTTTGTCGCTGTCGAAGCGCTGGGACAGCACGCTGTCGGCCAGCTCGCTCAGCGCCTTGAGGTTCCCCGGGTCCTTCACCAGCACCAGCTCCGAGAACCCGTCGCCCAGAGAGACCATCGCCTCCGGCAGACGGACGATGCCCGCCACGGAGGTGGAGTTGGACATGCTGCCGTAGACCAGGTCGGCCTCGATGGTGCCCCCGTCGTATTCTACCCGGGTCCGGTAAGTCTCGATGTAGGGGAGCGCGGCAGCGCCCTGGAGCACGTAGGCCAGATGGCCCAGAGCCTTTTTCTGGGCCTGCGGCGTGGCGTAGCTCACCTGGGTGAAGGCGCCGAAAGCCGCGATGTAGGCGAAATAGCCATCGTCACCGAAACCGCCCACGTCGAAGGGGCGGGGCTTGCCCTGGAGGATCCGCTGCGCCGCGCCCACGGGGTCGTTCTTGGGGATGCCAAGGCTGGTGGCCACGTCGTTGGAGGTGCCCATGGGCAGATAGCCCAGCGGGGGAGGATCCTGCAGCTGCATCAGCCCGGCCATGACCTCGCTCAGCGTGCCGTCGCCGCCGATACAGGCGACGATATCATGCGCAGACCCGCTCTCCCGCGCGATCCGGGTGGCGTCCTTCGGCCCTCTGGTGAAGGCCACCGTGATCCGAAGACCGCCCGTGTCCAGCGTTTGGAGCGCGTCCGCGAAATTGAGCTTATATACGCCGCGTCCCGCGGCGGGATTGACGATCATAAGGAGTTTGCGTTCCATCTCGATCCTCCTCTGGAAGGGATATCTGGAGCATACCAGCTGTGACGCGCTCCGTCAAGCCGGGATGCCCCCAGAAATGCCAAAGGGACGCAGAAACCTTCGTTTCTTACGTCCCTTGTGCTGCGGACAGGCTGCTCAGCCCATCCCGTTGAGCTTCGTAGCCATAGCGGACTTCTTGTGCGCTGCATTGTTCTTATGCAGCAGGCCCTTACCGGCTGCGCGGTCAACAGTCTTAACAGCAACTTTATAGGCACTGACGGCTGTTTCGCGGTCGCCATCGGCAACGGCTGCGTCAAACTTTTTGATCATGGTCTTGAGCTCGGTCTTGTCCGCGCGATTCTTAGCTCTGAGCTGCTTGGACTTCTCGTCTCTCTTGGCAGAAGACTTGATGTTGGCCATGCTTTGATCGCCACCTCCTCCTACAAAATTGTGCTGATCTGGAGCCCAAAAGGGCTATGCTTGACCCGCGTTTTGTGATTATAGCAGAGAACTCCTGGAAAAGCAAGCATTTTTTATAGAAAAAATGCAGATTTTTTTGCCTAGTTGTCGGGCATGATCTTTTGCGATGACGACCACAATATCTAGAGGAGAGGAGGAAGAAAATGGCAAACAATGGAAGAACAGACATGGCCAGCGAGCTCCATCGCCGACTGTGCGAACAGCGCGCGATCGCAGAGCTCCCGGGGGTCTGCGCGCGGGAGGAGACCCTCCGGGGCTTTGCCGTCACGGAGGTCCGGATCCTGGATCCCCGGGGAGCGGAGCTGCTGGGAAGGCCCGTGGGGCGCTATCTGACGATGGAGCTCCCCCGCGGACCTCTGGACGCGGTCTTTCCGGAGGCGGTGCGCGCCTTGGCGGAGCTGATCCGCCGCTGCGTGGGAAAACGGCCCGGCTCGGTCCTCGTGGTCGCCCTGGGCAACCCGGACATCACGCCGGACGCCCTGGGCTCTCTGTCGGCGACCCAGATCCTGGTGACGCGCCATCTGATCCAGCAGGGCGTGCCGGCCTTCGCGGGCTTCTGCAGCACGTCCCTCTGCCGCCCGGGGGTCCTGGGCTCTTCCGGCGTGGAGAGCGCCTCCCAGATCCGCGCTCTGTGCGGGCTCGTCTCACCGGAGCTGGTGATCGCGATCGACGCCCTGGCCGGCGCGGAGATTTCCCGCCTGTGCCGCTCGGTGCAGATCTGCGATACCGGGATCGCGCCCGGCTCCGGCGTCGGCAACGCCCGGGAGGCGATCGACCGCGAGGGGCTGGGCGTCCCCGTGATCGCCATCGGGACCCCCACCGTGACCGACGCGGCCGGCGTCTCCGAGGACCCGGAACTGCGGGGCATGTTCGTGACCCCCCGTTCCATCGACAGCCAGGTGCGCAGCTGTGCGCGCCTGATCGGCTTCGCGGTGGATCTGGCGCTCCAGGAACAGCTCTCCTATGAGGACCTGCTCCTGCTCCTGGGCGACGGCGGATGTTTCACGTGAAACACAGCGAGGGGGCGCTGCTCCGCCTTCCGAGGCCAGCCCGAGGAGCGGAGCGGCACGGCGGGCGGGACCGAAGGGACGCAGGAGAGCAGATAAGTCCGATCGCAGGGGCAACATGCGCACAGGGCCCAAAAAGTTTCACGTGAAACATTGAAAACGGAGAGCGATGCTGGTATAATGTCTGCATCTCAAAGAGGAGAAAGAACATGGCCAAGATCGTAGCGGTGGCAAATCAAAAGGGCGGCGTGGGCAAGACCACGAGCTGCGTGAACCTCTGCGCGGCGCTGCACAGACTGGAATACCGCGTCCTGCTGGTGGACAGCGACCCCCAGGGGAACGCCAGCTCCGGTATGGGCGTGCGGAAGACCACGCGCCCCAATACATATGACCTGCTGATTGGGAAGGCGCAGCCCGAGGACTGCGTCGTCCGCACCGACTACGGCGACCTGATCCCCACGGGGAAAGAGCTGGCTGCGGCTTCGGTGGAACTGATCCAGGTGCCGGAACGGGAATACGTCCTGAAAAAAGCCCTGCAGCGGCTCTACGCCGATTACGACTATATCCTGATCGACTGTCCGCCCTCGCTGGAGCTGCTGACGGTGGACGCGCTGGTGGCTGCGGACAGCGTGCTGATCCCCATGCAGTGCGAATACTACGCGCTGGAGGGCATCGCGGACCTGATGACGAGCATCAAGATGTGCTCGCGGCGTCTGAACCGGCGTCTGAAGGTGGAGGGCATCGTGCTGACCATGTACGACGCCCGGGCGAACCTGACGATCCAGGTGGCCAACGAGCTCCGCAAGCACCTGGGGGACAAGGTCTACGAGACGGTGATCCCCCGGAGCGTCCGGCTCTCCGAGGCGCCCAGCCACGGGATCCCGGGGGTCGTCTACGACAAGAGCAACAAGGGCAGCAGAGCCTACATGGCGCTGGCGGAGGAATTCGCCGCCAGGTGCAGATAGGAGACAGCATGGCAGCAAAAGAGAAGAAGGGACTGGGCAAGGGCCTGGACGCCCTGTTTGCAGACGATGAGACCCAGATCGGACAGGAGGGCGAGCTGCTGATCCTGCCGCTGGAGAAAGTGGAGCCGCGGCAGGCGCAGCCCCGCAAGAATTTCGATGAGCAGGCCCTGGAGGAGCTGGCGGGATCCATCGCCCAGTACGGCCTGATCCAGCCCGTCGTGGTCCGGCGCCTGGACAGCGGCTACTATCAGATCGTCGCCGGGGAGCGCCGCTGGCGCGCGTCCCGCCTGGCGGGGCTCACGGAGATCCCCGTGCGGGTGATCGAGGCTGACGACCGCCGTACGGCGGAGCTGGCGCTGGTGGAGAACCTCCAGCGGGAAGATCTGGACCCGATCGAGGAGGCCCGGGGCTATCGCAGTCTGATGGACGGCTTCGGCCTGACCCAGGAGGAGACCGCCCGCAGCGTGGGCCGCTCCCGCCCGGCGGTGGCCAACGCCCTGCGGCTCCTGTCTCTGAGCCCGAAGGTGATGGAACTGGTGGAGCGGAGGGAACTCTCCGCCGGACATGCCCGGGCGCTGCTCCCGCTGAGCGGCGAGAGGCTCCAGTGGGAGGCGGCCCAGGAAGTGATCCGCAAGTCTCTGTCCGTGCGCCGGACCGAGCAGCTGGCCGCCCGGCTGGCGAAGCTGGAGCAGCAGCCCCCGGCGCAGCCGGCGCCCGACGCGGTGGACTACGCCGCGGAGATCTCCGATGAGCTCACCCGCGCCCTGGGGCGGAGAGTCAGCCTGACCGAGGGGAAGCGCGGCGGCAAGATCGAACTGACCTACTATGACCCGGAGGACCGGGAGCGGCTGATCGAGGCCCTCCGCCGCATGGGGAGATAAGAAAAGAGGAGATACGATGCTGGATATCCGTTTCATCCGTGAGAACGCGGGCCTGGTCCGCGAGAACATCCGCAAGAAGTTCCAGGACGCGAAGCTGCCCCTGGTGGACGAGCTGCTGGAGCTGGACGCGAAGAACCGCGCCGCCATCACCGAGGCCAGCGAGCTCCGTGCCCGCCGCAATGCCCTGAGCAAGGCCAACGGCCCGCTGTTCGGGAAGCTGAAAAAGGCCGGCGAGGAAGAGCGCGCCGCCATCCAGGCCCAGATCGACGCGAACATGGCCGCCGTCAAGGCCAACGACGAGCGCCGGGAGGAGTTGGAGCGGCTGGAAGAGGAGTACGCCGCCCGGATCCACGCGATCCTGCTGCAGATCCCCAATATCATCGACCCCTCCGTGCCCATCGGCCCGGACGACAGTTACAACGTGGAGGTCCAGCGCTTTGGCGAGCCCCTGGTCCCCGACTTCCCCATCCCCTATCACACCGAGATCATGGAGAGCTTCTCCGGCGTGGACATGGACGCGGCGGGCCGGGTCTCCGGCAACGGCTTCTACTATCTCATGGGCGATATCGCCCGGCTGCACTCCGCGGTGCTGGCCTACGCCCGGGACTTCATGATCGGCAAGGGCTTCACCTACTGCATCCCGCCCTTCATGATCCGGGGCAATGTGGTGGAGGGCGTCATGAGCCAGGGCGACATGGACGCCATGATGTACAAGATCG
>JAFZOC010000186.1 GCA_017550765.1 Oscillospiraceae bacterium | reverse complement strand
GGAGCCGTGGCTGTGCCGGCCGGGCCCGCTGCAGCGGCAGGCCCGGCAGACCGGGGGGCTGTCGGATCGGCGGGGCTCGCAGAGGCGACGGGCTCCGCGGGGGCGGCGGTGCGGTCCTCCCGCTGGAGGGCGGAGAGCGCCGCGTGATACACCAGGTCGAAGACCCGGCGCTCGTAGGAGAACTTGACCTCGGTCTTGGCCGGGTGGACGTTCACGTCCACGCTGCCCGGGCTGAGCTCCAGATACAGGACGCACCCGGGATAGCGTCCGGTGAGGAGACTGTTCTTGTAGGCCTGCTCCAGCGCTGCCTGCAGCAGCTGGGACTTGATATAGCGGCCGTTGCAGAAGAGATACTGCGCGCGCCGGTCGCCCCGCCCTGCGGAGGGGCTGGAGATGGAGCCGGAGACCTTCATCCCCTCGTCCTCCCCGCGGCAGGGCAGGAGGGACATGGCCAGGTCCCGGCCCAGCAGGGCGTAGGCGCAGCTCTCCTGCCGCCCGTCCCCGGGGGAGAAGAACTCCTCGCTGCCGTCCCGGATCAGGCGCACGGAGACTTCCGGCCGGCCCAGGGCGCAGCGCAGGGCCGCCTGGACGCAGGCGGCGGCCTCGCTCCGGTCGGACTTCAGGAACTTGAGCCGGGCGGGGGTGTTGAAGAACAGGTCCCGCACGATCATGGTGGTGCCCGCGGGGCAGCCCACGGGGCCCATCTCCTGGATGTCTCCGGCGCTCAGCGTCACCAGGGTGCCCGCCTCGTCCTGGGGCCGGCGGGTGCGCAGCTCGATGTGGGACACGGCGGAGATGGCGGCCAGGGCCTCGCCCCGGAAGCCCATGGTGCCGATGGCCTCCAGACCGCGCTCATCTTTGAGCTTGGAGGTGGCGTGGCGCAGGAAGGCGACCCCCGCGTCCTCGGGGGCCATGCCGCAGCCGTCGTCGGTGACGCGGATGTAGGTCGCACCGCCGCCGCGGATCTCCACGGTGATGCTCCGGGCGCCGGCGTCGAAGGCGTTCTCCATCAGTTCCTTGACGACGGAGGCGGGCCGCTCGACGACTTCGCCGGCGGCGATCATATCCGCCACATGGGGCGGCAGGATGTTGATGACAGACATAGGGGATCTCCTTTGGAGAGAGTCCGAAGTGTTCGGCGCGGTCCGTAGCACCGGTCGGCGCCGCGGAGCGGGCGGGCTGGATCCTCATGCCGCCATTATACCTGTTTATTGTTGAAAGTTCCATCCCTTTTGTGTTAAAATACAATGAAATACTATCTGTGAAAAGGATCGAAAGACATGGCATATATCAGAAAAGAGATCGCAGCCGACCAGATCGCCCGGCAGGAGAAGATCTGCCGCCGCATCTTCGACCGGGCCACGGCCGACGGACAGCAGCCCCTGGCCATGGTGGACACCTACGGCTGCCAGCAGAACGAGGCCGACAGCGAGAAGATCCGGGGCTACCTCCAGGAGATGGGCTACGGCTTTACCCAGGACGAGTTCCAGGCGGACCTGATCGTGGTGAACACCTGCGCCGTGCGGGAGCATGCGGAGATGCGCGTCTTCGGCAACGTGGGGGCCCTGAACCACACGAAGAGAGCAAAGCCCAGCCAGATCATCGCCGTCTGCGGCTGCATGGTGCAGCAGCCCCACATCGCCGAGAAGATCAAAAAGTCCTATCCCATCGTGGACCTGGTCTTCGGGCCCCACGAGCTCTGGCGTTTCCCGGAGCTGCTGGAGCGGGCCATGGACGGGAAAAAGCGCGTCTTCGCCACAGACAAGAGCGACGGCGTCGTGGCCGAGGGCATCCCCCAGCGGCGGGACGGCGCGGTGAAGGCCTGGCTCAGCATCATGTACGGCTGCAACAACTTCTGCACCTACTGCATCGTGCCCTATGTCCGGGGCCGGGAG
>JAFZOC010000185.1 GCA_017550765.1 Oscillospiraceae bacterium | reverse complement strand
GTAAAATGCTCCAAGATATCTTCAATTCTTTGTTGCAAGGAATGGGAAATTGTGATAAATTGTAATTTAGATGTGTCTCGCCATTTGAGGGGCGGAGCCCCGGCGGGAAAAAGGACAGAGGAGAGATGGATATGAGCAAACGGACGATCTGCCTGGCGCTGATGCTGGCGCTGCTACTGAGCCTCGGAACGGTCACAGCTGCCGCCGCGAGCGGCTCTTCTACGATCCAGGGCGCCGACAAGTGGAACATCATGCTGGTCATCGACGCCAGCGGTTCCCTGGACCATGACCGCCTGGGCACCACGGATCCCCAGGGCCTGCGTTTCTACGCCGTGGCCAACTTCCTGGGCACCCTGAACGACGATTCCGCCAACGTGGGCGCGATCTGCTTCACGGCCAACTACAGCTACAGGGATGATTCCCCCGAAGGCATGCGCCGGGCGATCAAGTGCAACACGGGCCTGCTGCCGCTGTCTGACATCGGCACCAAGGACTACATCATGGACGCGATCGACCCGGAGGAATCCTACTGCGTCCAGGACGACATCGCCTACAACAACGCGGCCCACAACAACCCGGCCCTCAACCACCAGACCGATATCGGCACGGCGATCCTGGAGGCCTATCAGACGCTGCATGACGCCGAGGAGCCCGGGCGGAGATCCGCGATCTTCCTCTTCACCGACGGCGTCACAGACGTGATCGACGCGCTGAAGTCCGCCTCCCAGGCCAACCGGGACCTGGCGGTGTCCAACATCAGCGCCGAAGGCGACAGGATGCTGCTCTGCGGCGTGTATCTCAACGGCGGCACCAGCCCTGCCGGCGGTGAGAACGAGGTGCGCGACATCGTGTGCCAGGCCAACGGCCTCATGCCCAGCGACATGCGCGTGAACGACTACTACGTGGAGATCAACGACTCCCGCGACTGCGTGGAGGCTACGGACCTGTTCCTGCGGGCCCTGGGCTACGCAATCGACGAGGAGAGCGAGATCATCACCTCCACCACGGACCGGACCTTCCTGGTGCCGGGCGTGGGCGTGCTGGACGCCACGATCCGCGTCTACACCGTGGACGGCACCCCGCTGCCCAAGGGCCTGGAGGTCTCCTTCATCAAGCCCAACGGCCAGACGATCTCCGGCCCTGCGGCCAACGCCCTGTGCTTCTCCTGGTCCAGCACTTCCACCGATAAGAACACCCCGGACAAGATCCTCTCGCCAATCAGCCGGATCTACAAGCTGAAGACGCCGGATCCCGGCCGCTGGACGGTGCATCTGGACGTGCCCGAGGGCAACGAGGTGGAGATCCACTACAGCCCCAGCTTCAACGTGGATATCGGGGCGCAGATGACCACGACCCCCGCGGTGGCGGACATCCACGCCAACATGGTCGTGACGGTGAAGGCCGAGCTGACCCAGTTCGGACAGGTCCTCACCGATCCTGCCAGCTATTCCTTCTACGAATGCGCCCTGCACCGGATCGACATGACCACCGGCGCGGAGCTGCCCCCTGTGCCGATCCCCAACAACAACGGCGTGTTCGAGATCACGGTCTCCACCGCCGGGGACTACGGCAGCTACCATGTCTGGGTGGAGTTCACCTGTGAGCAGGTGTCCGCCAAGTCTGAGCCGCCCGAGGAGTGGCGCATGACCAACCACCCGCCCATGGTCAGCGACCCCGATGACGTGAAGGCGAAGGTCGGCCTGTTCCAGACCGCGGAGCAGCCCCTGGATCTCAGCGGCAACGCCAAAGACCTGGAGGACGACAAGGACCTGCGCTTCGAGGTGGTGGGCGGCAGCTGCAACATCAGCGCCATCACCCAGGACCCGCCGGGCAGCCCAGATCTGATCATGAACGTGAACAAGATCGGCGACGGCGACTTCACGGTCCGGGTCACGGACAGCCAGGGCGCCAGCAGCGACATCCACGTGAACGTGGAGACCGAGAACGTGACGCTGTGGGTGGTCCTGGGGCTGGTGGCGGCTCTGGCGGTCCTGACGGTCATCGCGATCAAGATCATCAGAGATATCAACGAACCCGTCATCGGACGCTGCGAGCTGGTCTTCACCGTGGGCGAGGACCGCTACGAACTGGAGCCCAGCGTCCCCGGCTCCGGCGCCTACCCCCGCCACACCGACATGCTGGCCATCGTGCAGAGCGTGACAAGGATCGCCTCCGACAAGATCGATTCGCTGAAACTGGCCGACGTGCAGGCTTTCGTGCAGGAGCACGCTGCGGAGCTGAAGGCGATCAAGGTCAGCACCGTGCGGAAAGAGATCAAGCAGACCTTCACCGGCAAGAAGGAGAAGGTCGGCATGCTGCGGGTCCGCGCCAAGGGCCTGGACAAGAGGCTCTACCGCAGCAACGTGCACCTGGTGGACGATCAGTTCGATTTCGGCTTCTACCCGCTCGAGGACGATCCCCTCACGGATGAAGGATTCTACGGCGACGCCTCCCAGGACGAAGGCCCCAACACCTACGTCCAGGACGCCATCTATGGCGATTTCGGCGGCTCCGGCAGCTCCGACAGCTACAGCGGCAGCTCCTCCCGCGCCCCGAGCTACGGCGGCTCCGACAGCAGCTCCGGCGGCTACGACTACGACGACTGATCGGCGCCTCGGCAGCGTCCCCTGCGCCAGCCGGGCCAGCCGAGCCCGGCGAGGCCGGGGGATGCGCCCCCCGCGGCGGCCCGGCCTCCTGACCGCCCCCGCCTGTCATGGCGAGACCGGTCCGCAGACTGGTCGTGGCCATCCGTCCCCTTTCCTGCCGTTCGCGACCTGGTCCGCAGGGATCTCGGCCACGGACGCATACACAACGAACACTTGCAATAAGGAGAGACACGCGATGCCAAAGATAGACCTGAGACAGTCCCTGCGGATGCTGGACATCGAGCAGGGCGGCATCTTCCCGGAGCTGAAGCGCTCGATCGTCGCGGGCAACAGTTTCCTGATCGTGGGCTACGGCGGCACCGGTGGCGACGCGCTGGAGGCCGTCAAGCGGGGCCTGCAGCGTTATCTGGACCCCTGGGAGATGGAAAGGTACGTCCGCATCCTGGCGATCGACAGCGACGCCACCGCCCGGTATCGGGACGTCTCCGACACGGAGAGCGGGGCCCGGGGCATGACCAGGATAGAGGAGCGTTTCGCCGGCGGGGAGTTCTTCTGGCTGGAGCACATGCCGGCCCGACGCGCCTTGGACACGTACCAGTACGACCCGGCCCTGCAGAGCTGGCTGGATCCCCGGCTCGCGGAGCGCTTCTCTGTGGACCAGTGCATGCTGGACGGCCACGGCGCCTCCGCCACCCGCCAGCTGGGCCGCCTGCTGCTCTATCCCGCGAGCACCGGGGAGCAGCTGCGGACCCGGATCGCGACCCTCGCCCATCAACTGACCGACGGCACCGCCGACCGCCTGCGGGTGATCGTGGTCACGGGCGTCTCCGGCGGCACCGGCTCCGGCATCGCGGTGGATGCCACCTATCTGATCCGCGACACGATCGACCGTATGCCCGGCCGCATGCAGGGGCGCACGGACTATCTGGGCTACATCCTGCTGCCCCCCACCGGCAAGAGCGCGGATCCCATCACGATCGCCCGCGGCGACCGCAACGGCTACGCCGCCCTGAAGGAGATCGACCATTTCATGACGATCGAACAGCGGGGGGAGAGATATGAGGCCCGCTATGGGCGGGACACGGTCGTCAGCGACAAGAACATCTTCACTTCCTGCTATCTGATCGACGGCCGCTTTACAGGGTATAGGGTAGACTATCCCCGCATGGCCATCGAGCTCGTGGCGGACAGCATCCTGGATATGATGACGTCCCAGCCCGTGGCCATGAACGCAATGAACGGCTTCCTTGCGGACGCCGCTGCCAGGGCATGCTCCGCGGTGTCACGCCTGCCCCATCAGCGCGCCCCACGCAGCGCCAACTACGTCTACTCCGCCCTGGACCACGTCGAGGCCCTGATCCCCCTGGAGCTGATGAAGGCCTACGTGGCCAAGATGGTCTTCGACCGCATCTACGGCATATATCGCAAGTGCAGCGACGTGCGGGAGAGCGACGTCGAGGCCTTCGTGAGCGACGTCCGGCTCCCGCTGGCGAGCTTCGACCCCAGCGCCCCCCGCGTCCAGATCGAGCGGGTCCGCGCCGCCGCGGAGATCCCCTTCGCCGACCTGCGCCGCGGCCCCTACTACACCATCGACCTGCTCGACGGCGTGTGCGAGTGGTGCAGTGTTGAGATCGACAGAGTCAACGGCCAGCTGCTCAAGACCCGTGCCGCGAAAGAGAAGGAGATCGCCCAGCTCAGCTGCATCCGCGACGAGACCCTCCGCCTGAACAGGAGCGTCTTCAGCACCTATGCCCGCGCCCTCGACGAGATGGCCGCCTATCTCAAGCAGCAGCACGGCATCATCACCGACCACAAGAAGATGGAGACCTACTGCGGCGCCTGCACGTTCTCCCCGATCGACCTGGGCAGCAACAGCCCCGGGTCTCAGGCGGTGCAGGAGTACCTGGTGGACCTGGTGAGCCCCAGGCGCGTGCAGGAGATCGCCACCGCTCTGGTGCAGGAGATGATCCAGCACCGGGCCGAGTGGACCGAGCTGGTGGCCCCCGAAGGCCGGATCCCCCGCTTCGACGCGGGCACACGCATCCGCCAGTTCTGGGCGCAGCAGCTGGGCGGGATCCTCAGCGCCACCATCGAGGACTACCTGCTCAAGTACTGGTCCGGCGAGCCTGACGCCCGCGTGACCATGGAGCAGACCGACGAAGGCATGCAGCTCGACGAGCGGAGCGACAGGTATCTGAAGATCGCCGCCCGGGAGATCGTTCGCGAGATGTTGGGGACCGTCGGCGGCGCCCGCGCCCTGGCGGATCTGCAGGTCCAGATCCTGCCGGAGCAGGAGTTCAAGTCCAGCACAGTCTTCCTGGTCCCCGCCTCCGCCCCCTACCTCCGCAGGTACATCGAGGAGGAGATCCGGCAGAACGGCCTGCAGGTGGACGTGCAGAATAGCTTCGCCGACGACCGGCTGAGCTGCTACACCCGGTACACCGGCCTGCCCGCCTTCATGTTCACCTGGGTCAGCCGCGCCGAGCCCAGATATGAGCAGGCGCTGAAAAACGCCTCCGAGGGCCTGCATCGGGACCGGGACGGCGCGGAGCTGCCCGGCCTGCTGCCCAGGGACGTCTGGCCCATGATGGATATCGACACTGACCGCGAGGCCAAGATCCTGAGCCGCTGCAGCGGCCTGTTCTTCCGGGCCAGGGACCTGGGCCTGGCGGTGAAGACCGCCCTGCCCACCCTGGCCACGGTGGGCGCGTACACCCTGTACACGCTGCCCGCCGAGCTCCGACCGGACGCCGCGCTGTTCAGGGCCGTGGACGCCGAGGTCGAGGGCAGCCCCGGCTGGCGCGCTGCCATGCAGGCCGTGACCGGGGAGATGGGGAAGAAGGTCCGGGACCTCTTCGCCCGGGAAGACTGGGCCGCCATCCCCGAGGTGGAGGAGAAGGGCATGAAGGACGCCCTGGCCAACGCTTCCAAGGGCCCCGTGGCTTTCGAGAAGTGGCCGCTCAGATCCACCTGCGACGTCATGGTCCCCTTGGGCCCAGTCCCCGACGACTGGGACGAGGAGCTGGCTGTGGAGCTGCTGCGCCAGCTGCCCGACTGCTTCTATGCCCTGCGCGGCACGGTCAGTGTGCTGGAGTGGTTGTTAGAGGACTGCCGCTCGTCCCGCTGCTCCTCCTGACCGCCCCGCCTGTCATGGCGAGACCAGTCCGCAGACTGGTCGTGGCCATCCGCATCCCCAGCGCCCCGCATCTTTCCTTTCGTGCGCTATAAATTTATATATAGTTCGCAATAACATCGACCAAACACGCACAAACAACGATCATCAAAAAAGGAGTGGAACAAAGAATGCCAAAGAAAGACCTGAAACAGGCCCTGCGGATGCTCGACATCGATCGGGGCGGCATCTTCCCGGAACTGAAGCGCTCCATCATCAAGGGCAACAGCTTCCTGATCGTCAGCTACGGCGGCACCGGCGGCGACGCGCTGGAGGTCATCAAGCAGAACCTGCAGCGCTATCTGGATCCCCAGGAGATGGACAGGTACGTCCGCATCCTGGCGATCGACACCGACACCACCGCCCAGTATCGGGACGTCCCCGACACGGAGAGCGGGGCCCAGGGCAAGACCAGGAAGGAAGAGCGTTTCACCGGCAAGGAGTTCTTCTGGCTGGACAACAAGCCCGGCCGTCAGGCGGTGGACCTGTACGCCAGCGACGGCGCCATGCAGAGCTGGATCAACCCCAGGATCGTGGAGAAGATCGAGGCCGACAAGACGACCCTAGCCGGCGACGGCGCCTCCGCCACCCGCCAGTTCGGCCGCGTCCTGCTCTATCCCCAGACCACGGTGGTCAATCTCCAGACCCGGATCACCACCCTGGCCGGCCAGATCACTGCCGGCAACGCCAACCGCCTGCGCGTGATGATCGTCTCGGGCATCTCCGGCGGCACCGGCTCCGGCATCGTGGTGGACGCCAGCTACCTGATCCGCGACGCGATCGACCGCATGCCCGGCGGCATGAAGGGGCGCACGGACTACATGGGCTTCCTGCTGCTGCCGCCCACCGGCAAGAGCGAGGATCCCAATGAGATCTCCCGCGGCGACCGCAACGGCGCCGCCGCTCTGAAGGAGATCGACCACTTCATGACGATCGCCAACCGGAAGGAGCAGTATGTGGCCAACTTCCAGAGCCAGCAGATCGTCAGCAACGACAATATCTTCACCACCTGCTACCTGATCGACGGCGTCTTCAGCGGCGTGGCGCTGGAGGATCCCCGCGGCAAGGCCAACGAGGTCGTGTCCGACAGCATCCTGGACATGATGACGTCCCAGCCCGCTGCCAGCAAGGCCGGCCGGACCCAGGCCACCGTGGACTCCTTCATCTGCGACGCCAACGCCGCCGCGACCCACATCGTGGCGAACCTGCCCCAGCAGAAAGCCCCCCGCAGCGCCAACTACATCTACTGCGCCCTGGGCCACGGCAAGACCCTGATCCCCCTGGATCTGATGAAGGCCTACGTGGCCAAGATGGTCTTCGACCGCATCTACGGCATGTACCTCAAGTGCAGCGATGTGCAGCCCAGCGACATCGAGGCCTTCGTGAAAGAAGTGCGGGTCCCGCTGGGGAGCTTCGTCCCCACCGCCCCCAACGCCCAGCGCGAGCGGGTCCGCGCCGCCGCGGATATCCCCTTCGCCGACCTGCGCCGCGGCCCCTACTACACCATCAACCTGCTCGACGGCGTGCGCGAGTGGTGCAATGTTGAGATCGACAGAGTCAACGGTAACCCGTTCAAGACCCGTGCCGCGAAAGAGAAGGAGTGCGCCCAGCTCAGCTGCATCCGCGATACCGCCTACAACCTGAACAAGAAGATCTTCAATACCTATACCCTCGTGATCGACGAGATGGCCGCCTATCTCAAGCAGCAGCACGGCATCATCACCGACCACAAGAAGATGGAGACCTACAACGGCAGCACCTACACCTTCTCCCCGATCGACCTGGGCAGCACCGAGCCCAAGTCCATGGCGGTGCAGAAGTACCTGGTGGACCTGGTCAGCCCCAAGCGCGTGGGCGAGATGGCCACCGCTCTGGTGAAAGAGATGATCCAGCACCGGGCCGAGTGGGTCCAGCTGGAGGCGCCCGAGGGCCAGACCCCGCGCTTCGACGCGGGCGAGCGTATCCGCCAGTTCTGGGAGGCGCAGGTGGGCAAGATCGTCAGCTCCACCATCGAGGATTACCTGGTCAAGTACTACTCCGGCGATCCCGACGCCCGCGTGGTCATGGAGCAGACCGATAACGGCCTGCGGCCCGACGCGGAGAGCGCCAAGTACCTGAAGATCGCCGCCCAGGAGATCGTCAGCCAGATGCTGGGCGCCGCCGGCGGTGCCCGTCCCCTGGCGGAGATGCAGCTCCAGATCCTGCCGGAGCAGAACTTCAAGTCCAACAACATTTTCCTGGTCCCCGCCTCCGCCCCCAACCTCAGCGAGTTCATCGAGGAGGAGATCCAGCAGCAGAACGGCCTGAAGGTGGACGTGCTGGAGAGCTTCGCCGACGACCGGCTGAGCTGCTACACCCAGTTCACCGGTCTGCCCGCCTACATGTTCACCTGGGTCAGCCGCGCCGAGCCCAGCTATGAGCAGGCGCTGAGGAACGCCTCCGAGGGCCTGCACATGTCCGAGACCAAGGGCGGCGACCGCTGGCAGGATTACCCCAACCTGCTGCCCCGCGGCATTTGGGGCCGCCTGGGCGGCACCGGCTATACCAACAACCGCGAGAACGCCATCGTGGAGCGCTGCCGCGACCTGTTCTACCGTGCCAAGGCCCTGGGCCTGACCATGAAGACCGCCCTGGCCAACCTGGCCGCGGTGAGCGAGTACACCATGTACACCCTGCCTGCGTCCTTCCGTCCCGACACCTCGCTCTTCAAGGGCGTGGACACCGAGAAGATCGACACCCCCGCCTGGGTCGCCGCCAAGCAGGACCTGGACGCGGAAGTGGAGGAGAAGGCCCAGGCCCTCTTCGCCCTGGAAGACTGGTCCGCCATCCCCAAGGTGGAGAAGGAGGGCATGAAGAAGGCCCTGGCCAACGCTTCCAAGGGCGCCGTGGCCTTCGAGGAGAAGAGGCTCAGCTTCGTCAACGGCGTCATGACCCCGCTGGTGGGCCCGGCGACCCCGATCCCCCCCGACTGGGACGAGGAGCTGGCCGCGGAGCTGCTGCGTCAGCTGCCCAGCTACATGTTCGACGTCCGCGGCACCGACCTGGTGCTGGAGCGCCTGTACGAGCTGGTCGAGGAGGCCCAGAAGGCCAAGGACAACATCCGCGCCTTCGCCCACTTCCTGACCGCCGGCCTCTTCCACTATGACGAGACCTACTTCCAGTGGACCTATCTGGAGTACGGCATGGAGCGTCCGCTGTGGGAGATCGACTACACCCAGGCCGAGTTCCTGGAGAAGGCCAAGTACTACTTCCTGTTCAAGGAGTTCTCCAAGAAGGCCGACGCCGTCCGCGCCGCCCTGGGCCAGGACTATGTGGATCTGGCCACCGACGCCGACCGCGGCGCCGCCATCCGCAAGATCAACGAGCTGAAGAGCAAGGCCGCGGAGCTGTCCGCGGTGCTGGACAAGGCCATCAAGCCCGACCGCGCCCAGCCCGATCAGAGCCTGATCCTCACCACCGTGGCCTTCCGCAACGAAGCCGCCCAGTACGGCTACGACGCGGAGGAGATCGTGAACTTCTACCGCGAGCTCATCAACGTCCTGCGCATGGTGCCCCAGGGCAGCTTCAAGGGCTGAACCAACTGCGCCCGCGGTCCCGGCGCCGCCGGGGC
>JAFZOC010000021.1 GCA_017550765.1 Oscillospiraceae bacterium | reverse complement strand
GTTCGCGCGCGAACAGACGGGCCTGCGCGGCCCTCCGTCTGCCGTCCGGCTGTCCGAAGGGCCGGGGGACAAAAAATGTGGTCTGGTTTTGGCATCGGAGTTTGACGTATCCCTGCGTTTGTGTTTAAATCTAGATGTCGTGATGTGCGATGTGACACATACGCCCCTCTGGTCGCTCGAGTCCCAAGAGGGGTCGCTGAAGGGAAGGTGTTCCTATGACTTTGCACGATTTGTCCGATGCGATCGCAAAAAAAGTGCGAAAGACCCAGACGATCGTCGACCCGGACAAGAACCTGGTGTTCCGTAACTTGTACAACGGCCTGTGCCGGATCCTCGGAGAGGACAGGTGCTTCGACGATGTCATCCGAGAAGCGGAACGCGCGGAGAGAGAAGGCAGGAACGGCGAGACCGACCAGCGTGTATATGGACGGGCGTTCCGCAAGGTGTGGAACTGGTATCAGGAACACTATCCAAAGGAAAAGGGGAGCAGGAACAACGGGATCGACCGGTCGGTCCGGGGCACGGAGAACTGGCGCGAGGAGATGGAGCGTTTCCGTACGCCGCTATACTACAGGACCTTCCTCGACTATGTACGCAACGGCAAGCCCTTGACGAACGCGGAGGGCTACAGTTTCCTGCTCCATGTATCGGTGGCGTTCCTGCTGCCGCCGGACGTGGTCGATCCCATGCTGGTGGCCTATGGCTTCATGCCCCTGCACGTCAAGGATCTGTTCCACGTGGCGATCTATGTGGTGCTGTCCGGCAGACAGGAGAGGGCGCAGTTCGAGACGAGCCCCTTCGAGGAACTGGCGCAGTATTACGCGGAAGAACTGGCGATCCTGGCCCGGGAGGAGGAAGACGGCCTGCTCCCCTTCGAGGGGGAGACCGAGGCGTTCGCCTCCGGCTCGACCCGGGTCATCCAGCAGTATCTGTCAAAGTCAGAGCTCACCAAGGCCAACATGCTGCGTTTCATCGACAGACACAGGACGGTCTTCCGGCGGCGGCATACCCGCCTTGTGGCGGAGCACAGATATCTGGTGGAGCTGTTCTCGGAACTGTATATGCGCAATGAGATCGACGAGCTGACGGACAGGAACGATGAGGCGTGCTATTCGTTCTACTCGTTCTTGCGGGAGTTCTGTCGGGAGGACAAAACGAATCGGGACACCTTCCGCAACGAGATCTACTGGAAAGTGGCCAAACAGGGCCACCATCCCACGCGCAGCTCCATGATCCTCCTTTGGCTGTTCGCGTTCAGTTTCCTGTATCTTCCGGAAGTGGACGCAGAGATGTGGGAAGGGACGGTCAGAGACTATGCCGCGCTGAGCCCCTTCGGCGCAGAGGACGAACGGCCCTTCGCGCCGTATGTCTCCAGAGGGCGGCTGCAGGTGCTGCGCTATCTGAGCAGCGAGACGGCCCGCGGGGCCCCGCTGAAAGGCTTCTGCGACGCCGACGGGGATAGCGCCGTGTTCTACGGAGGCGACCTGATCCGCTTCCTGAACAAGAAACTGGACGACTATTCCTGGCGGCCTCTGGACGTCAGATCCCCGTTCGATCTCATCGTCAAGAGCCTGGAAAAACTGGACTTTGAGATCGTGTCCGACAAGGACGGACAGCGCGTCCGCTCTGTCGCCTACGACGGCGAGGCCCTGGATCCGATGAAAGTGCCCGCGGTGGAGAACGTCCCGTACCTTCTCGTGTTCGTCACGGAACTGCTGAGAGCAGTGAAGGCGGATCTGAAAGGCCGTCCCCCGCTGGAGCACAGATGCAGCGAGATCGTGTGAAAGGAGAGGAACGATATGCTCTACGGAGAACTTGACAAAAGAGCGCCCCTGCCGGAAGGATACATCCTGCGGGCCCCCGCGAAGGTCTATGTGATCGACCGGCCTCTCGGCGCGGGCGGCTTCGCGCTGACCTATATCGCCCATGAGGAAGGTGCGTCCGGCTATGTGGCGATCAAAGAGCTCTTCCCGCGGCGTGTGGAGCACGGGGTCGCGGAGAGGAGCGCGGACGGCCGGATCGTCATCTATGACCCGGCTGTGGAGGGACCGGGAGCGGACCGTGCCGAGGCGTGGGACGAAGTCCTGCCCTATCTGTACCACGAGGCGAAGATGACGAAAAAGGCCTCGGAAGTCTTCCGCCCGGACGGCTCCCGGGATCTGCAGAACGCACCGGACGTCTTTGGCGTAGAAGGTCCGTTCCAGGCCGGCAACGGCAACTACTATCTGGTCGTCGATACCGCGCAGGGCGAACCTTTGGGCGCGCTGATCGAGAGAGGCTTCGTGCGGGACGAGAGCGGAAAGATCGTGTCGAACGGGGAACTGGGAGAGCTCTTGGACGTGCTGATGAAGCTGGCCCAGCGTCTGTCCAGGCTCCACGGCGACAACGAGATGCTGCATCTGGACCTGTCCCCGGAGAACATCTATGTCACGCGCGTCGCAGGCGGGACGGAGCCTGTGCCTGTCCTGATCGACTACGGCAGCGCGTACGACAGGACGGGAGCGCTGGAAGCGGGCGGACACCGGTACACGCGCAACCAGTATTCTGCGCCGGAGATCCTGGCTCTGGCAGACCTGAACGATGAGGCGGCGGGATATCTGCCGGACGGGTCCTCGGACACCTATTCTGTCGTGGCGATCCTGTTCTATGCGCTGACAGGGAAATGCTTCTCCACACAGACCCTGTTCGATCCGGCCTGGAAGAAGGATCTTCTGAACGAGTATTTCTATTCCGGCAGAGACGACGGGACCGAGCGGTCCTTCTCAAAGCTGCTGGTCTCCACCATCGAGAAGGGGCTCGCCTCCGACCAGAGACGGCGGTTCCGGACTGCCGACGAGCTGTACAGAGCGCTGAGAGCCCTCCGCAGGGCCTACGAGAAGACGGGGACCCTGCTGCAGCTGATCGACCGGGACGAACTGCTCTCCTTTGCCATGCTGGACAAGTATCCCCTGTATGCCTACCGGAGCGCCGGCGGAGATCTGGACGTGCTGTGCCTGGGGAGCGGGACCTTCGTCCGGCAGCTGATCCTGGACATGATCAGCTGCGGGCAGATGCTCAACGGGGCCCTGCGGATCCATGTGGTCAGCAACGAATACCCGGGAACGGTGATCGAGGCGCTGAAGACCGCTGCGCCGATGCTGGCGGACTACTCCGATCTGGAGAGGAAGGACGTTCCGGAGGATCGGCTGTTCGTCCGCTTCACCTTCGACCGCGTCTCGGACCTGCTGGACCCGGCGCAGTGTGAGCAGGTGGCCGAGCGCTACCCGTTCTGCCGGTATGTGGTCATCGCCCTGGGCCGGAACGAGACGAACATCGCGCTGGCCAGGATGTACGGGAAGGCATTGACGAGGACGCAGGCGGAAGATGCCCCGCGGGCGGTGGTGCTGTATTACGACGCGGAAGATGTGGCCGCCAACGTGCGCAGCCATGTGGACGACGGCGGGATCGCGGATACGATCAGCCTGGTCCCCTTCGGAGACAAGCTCAGCGCTTTTGCCTCCGGCATCCGCGATCTGGGCAGGAGAGCGCTGCGGATCAGCTATCTGTATGACCTCCTCTCCGACCCGCGTCAGCCTGTGGAGCGGTCCGCGATGAGCTTCTTGTCCGATCGCTACGGGCAAAGGTCCTCCTGCGCGGCGGCGCTCCATCAGAGATACAAACTGGCGAGCATCGGGATCAACCCCGCCCCGACTACGAACCGACGGGCGATCGTGGCGGCCTATCGGCGGGCGCTGAAGACCCGGCAGCGCAACGAGCTGCTCTATCTGGAGCATCGGCGCTGGATGATGTATATGATCGCGGACGGCTTCCGGCTGCCGACGCTACCGACGATCGACGAGTACAGCTTCAAGGGCGCCAACTACACCTTCAAGGACACCGGGAGGCGGCTGCATCCCTGCCTGGTCCCCTCCGGGCGGAACGGCATCGTGCTCTCCTCGCTCCCCAGAGACGGATGGGACAAGTACCGGAGCTATGCCGAGATCGACGCCACGTCATACGACGAGCTGGACAAGATGTCCCTGAAGCTCCACTTCCTTGCCCGCCAGAAGATGGCGGAGAGCCGTCTTCTGGAAGACATGAGAGGCGGCGTGGGCAGCGCGCTGGCAAAATGGGAGGCCCGGCAGGCTGCCCCGGCAGAGCAGCCGGAAGCGGCGGGAGCAGACGCCCGGACGGCCGGGACCTTCCAGGCTGGACAGCTCCGCAGGAGCTATGATGAGCTGGCTGACCGTCTCGCTTCTCTGTATGAGAGCGGCAGCTATTCCCGGGAGATCCGGAGACTGGACGAGCTGGAAGCTCTTTTCAGGAACGCCGGCATCGATGCGAGCGCGGAGTTCGCCGCGGTCCGAAACGATCTGAAGGTCTTCGTAGAGTTCTCGCGTTACCGGGACTATAAGGCGCAGGACTCCGTCATCGTCGACCATCTGCTGTGGACCTTGTACGCCAGAGATGACCTGGCTCTGATCAAGCTGAGCAGCCGCGCCGTCCTGGACGATGTCGCCAGCGCGCTGATGATCCGGCCTGCGGAGCTGATCTACTGGGGACGGCCGGTGGATGGACTGGACGACATCCGGGCGTTCCTGCATGCCCACGGAGAGCGGGTGAAGGTATCCTTCGTCCCCGCCGGAGAGGAGCAGCTGGACCGGCTCACGGAAGAACTGGAGACCATCGTGCGCCGTGTGGATGACGGCGGGAAGTGCATCCTCGATATCACGGGCGGCGATCCGCTCTGCGTGGCGGCGGCGGTCATGCTCGCGATGCGAGAGAGCAGGATCGGGCTCGTCCGCTACGATGAAAAGACCGGCACGATCGAGAACGTCCGGAACTGTCCGGAGGCGGGGGTCTACACCATGGCACCGCGGGTCTCTGCCAACGAGGTGTACTCGCTCTTTGGCGCGGCCTCTGAGGGACAGGAGCAGAGCTATATGCGCGACCTGGGCAAAGTCACGCGGCAGCTCTGGACCTTCTATCGGGAGTTCCAGAGCGAGTGGGAGATGGTCACGGCCTTCTTCTACGCCTGCGGGAAGAGCCCGGAACTGAAGCTGAAGTACGTGCCGGGGGCTCCGGGCGGAGAGTACCGGTCATTCGTGGAGGAGCGTCTGTGGAAGGACCTGAAAACGGATGAGAGCTTCCGGAAGATGGAGTCTCTGGGCCTGATCCAGGATCTCAGCGTCGTGCCCTGGGGGAGCAGGCTCCAGATCTCGTTCCGAGCTCCGGGGTGCGTGAACATGAGCGCTTTTCACGAGTTCTTCGGGAGAAAGATCTATTATCCCGTGTCGAGGCCCTTCGTGTCCTCCTTCGCGGACGGGAAGGACGGCGCGCGATATGTGTCTCTGGAGAGCGGATGCTCCGTGGATCTGTTCGTGACGAACGGGAACGTCTTCGTCGACAGGCGGAGGAAGAACGAGGGGAACAAGACGCAATATGCGTACGCGCAGGTGATCCCTGCGCTCAGACGGCTGGAGGAGATGGGGCTCATCTACGACCTGCGGTACGATCCGGCTTTCCAGTATGGGGGCGGCAAAACGGCCGTCAAGCTCAGCTTCGCCTACAGCAATGCGGCTATCCAGAGGTGCCTGATGCTGGAAGGGAACATCCTGGAGCTCCTGGCCTGGAGCGCAGCGGACCAGACCGGCTATTTCGACGACTGCCGGCCGAACTTCTCGTTCAGGTGGAAGGAAGACGTGCACAACGAGCTCGATCTGGTGCTCACGAAAGGCTTGCGTACGATCGTCGTCTCCTGCAAGACCGCCAAGGCCAAGAAGGAGCACCTCTATGAGATCCGGTACCTGACAGAGAGGTTCTCGCTGGACAGCATCCCCGTGATCATCTACACGTCCAGCAAGATGGTCGATGACTCCGGGAAGCTGTCAGAGGACGTCTCCCCGATCAAGGAGCGGGCCAGAGCCATGGGCATCTACCTGATCGACATGAATGAGGTCGCGCCTGAAGATCTGGGGGATGTCTTCGTGCAGATCGCCAAGGGCGGATATCCCCTGTGACCGGGGCAGGGCCTGTCGCAGTCCCCCCCTCGGCAGGTCTTGCTTTTTTGCGGTCCGGATCGGGGGCGGGGCTGTCTGCCGCTGCCCTGTACGCGGTATGATGGCCGCAGGACGGATACAGACCGCAAAGGAGGACCCGGCCTGACGAACGATGTGTATCCGCGATCAGACAAAACGATAAGGAGGAATGGATGTGTATAGTCCAACACCGATAGAGACCGGCGATGTCGCGCTGCCGGAGGAGATCCTGGCTCTGGCAGAACTCTTGGCAGCCAACACCCATGACATTTGGGCCAGGCAAAGGATCGCCCAGGGCTGGAGCTACGGAGAAAAACGAGACGACGGGAAGAAAACGTCGCCGTGCCTCGTCCCCTACGAAGAGCTGCCCGAGGGGGAGAAGGAGTATGACCGCGCAACTGCGATGGAGACGCTCCGCCTGATCGTCAAGCTGGGCTACACGATCGTACGGCCCGGCCCGGAGGGAGCGCCGGAGGCCTGCGCGCGACAGCCCTGACTGCGGGACGGCCGCAGCCGGGAGACAGTGAGACACGGGGACGACAGACAAAGGAGAGGTACAGATGGAAGGCTCGGTGCTGGGCAAGTTCATAAGCTGGCTGTGGGGACAGGTCGTCCGCTATACCTTTTTCTGCTATAAGATCATCATGAAGGCGCTGCAGTATGTGCTGGGCCGTTTCCTGGGACCGGAGGTCGGAGAGCGTATCCTGCAGGAAGATACGAACTTTCTGAGCGCGTGCGAGCTCGCCGTGTTCATGATCTTCGGGCTGGTCCCCATCGTGTTGGCGGTATCCCTTTTGCGGAGGGAACTGAGGATACGGCTGAGACTGGACCCGTATGTGAACTATCTCCGCTATGACGCGGCCTTTGAGGACGCGGCGAACAGGACGCCGTCCGCCCTCATCCGAAACATCACACACGGATACCCCCAGCCGGAGATCCGCGGAGAACGGGTGAAGAGGGCGTGCCGGAAAGCGCTGACGGTCCTGGCGGCGGCCGTCTGGGCTTTCATGACCATATGGCTGGTCGACTCCATCAGGAGAGCCGCTCCGTTCCGCGTCAGCTATACGGCGAGCGGGATCCCCTATCCCCCGGCGGGGACCATACTGGACATGGTCTTGAGCAGTATCGTTTGCGCCGTCGTGGTCATCGGCGTCCCGCTGCTCATCTGCTGGGCAGTGCTCTTTGTGAAGGCGGCGGTCCCGCGGGCGATACAGAGCCTCCGCGCGCGGCTGGGACGGGGCGGAAGCCCCCTGCACAGGCCGAGGATCCGCAGGACGAGGAGGGTAGGACATGATCAATAGGACGTTCCGTCTCTTCATCAGCTCCACGTTCTCCGACCTCCTGTATGAGAGGGAGATCCTGAACGGGCCTGTCTTTGATGCGCTGGACAGATACTGCCGGGACCGGGGCTATGCCTTCCAGCTGGTCGACCTGCGCTGGGGCGTCAATACCGAGTCTGTGCTGGACCAGAAGACGGTGCCGATCTGCCTGGAGGAGGTCCGGCGCTGCGAGAGCATGGCGCCCAGGCCCAATTTCCTGATCATGGTGGGAGAGCGTTACGGGAACTGGACCCCGGTCCCGTACGAGATCCGGCCCGAAGAGCTCACACAGATCCTTGGCCGGTGCAGCCGGGAGGAGAAGGAACTGCTCGCGACCTGGTACCGATACGATGAGAACGACGCGGGCGGGAGCTATATCCTGAAAAAACGGACCGACGCGTATGAGCAGGACGCCGTCTGGACCGCTGTGCAGGATCGGCTCCATCGGATCCTGGCCCGTGCGGCGCGGGACTGCGGACTGTCAGGGGCGGCGCTGGTGAAGTTCTGCGGGTCTGCCACGGAGCAGGAGATCTATGAGGGCCTCTTGGGAAAGGAAGGGCCCTGCGACAACACCGTCGTCTATTTCCGCAACGGTCATCCGGAGCGGGACGCAGATCTTTCGAACGTCACAGAGCTGCGGGAAAGGATCCGCGAGAAGCTGGAGAAGACCGGCGAGATGTATAGCCTGATCGAGCTGGACTATCGAGACGGGCCGGCCTACGGACAGATCTTCGAAGAGCGCGTCCGCAAAGCGCTGCAGGATCGGATCGCTGCGGAGATCGAACGGCTGGAGCAGAAAGACAGGGAACTGTCCGGACAGCCTGCCGACTTCCTGTCCGCGCTGCCGCACGCCTTCCTGTGCGGGCGGGAAAAGGAACTGGACAAGATCAGAGACTACATCGAAAGCGATGCGTGCGCCCCTCTCGTCCTTCTCGGAAGATCCGGGAGCGGGAAGACCAGTCTGCTCGCGGAGGCTGTGCGCCGATGCGACAGACCGGTGTTCGGTTCCTTTTTCGGGATCGGGGACGCCCCCTACGACATCCGCGGCGCGGTCGCGAACATCTGCAGGGAGATCGTGGCCCATTACGGGCTGAAGACCGAACTGCTCATTACGAGCGAGAGCATCCTGGAGCCGCTGTGGAACGTCTTTCTGGATATGCACGGGAAAGAGCCCTGCGTCATCGCGATCGACGGCCTGGACAGCTACGGCGATCTGGACCGGGTGGCCAGGCCTCTGTTCCCCTCGGAACTGCCGAAGAACATCAAGCTGATCCTCTCGACGACGGACCCGGCCGGGGCTTTGCCGCTGCTGACCGGAGAACAGATCGAACTGCGGGTCGATCTCTTCGACCGGGAGAGCGGGCTCCAGACCATCGACCGGGCGCTCGCCCAACGGGGCAGGATGCTCGCGCCGGAGCCGCAGAAGGCCCTGGTGAGAGCAGCGCTCGGGGAGAGACCTCTGCCGCTCTATGCGAAGCTCCTGGCAGACATCTGCGCTTCCTGGCGTTCCTTCGACGTGATACGAGCGCTGCCCGAGACCACGGAGGGAGCGGTCCTGGCGAGGATCGACGCCATGTATACCCAGTACGGACACGGCAGATACCTTACGCTCTACGCCATCGCGCTCGCCCTGGCGGCTCCCGCGGGGATCGGAGAGGATGACCTTGTCAGGCTGCTGATGCGCATCCGGGCGGTGAAAGACGAGATCCTCAAAGAGGCGTACTATCAGCCCGACGAGCGGAGGATCCCGTTCGTCCTGTGGTCCAGACTGTTCAGCGATCTGTCAGACCTTCTGACGATGACGCTGTCCAGAGGCTACGTTGTGATCAGACCTGTCCACAGCATCGTGAGGACGGCTTTCGCGGCTGCGTTCCCGGGGATCCTCAGAGACGCCGAGGACCTGCTGCAGGACTACTTCCGGGCCATGGACGACTACGTCGATCCCCACAGAAGGACGCCCAACACCAAAAAGTGTCTGTCTATCCTGCCGCTGCTCATGCAAAGGCGCGCTTGGGGCGAACTGGCGGAGCTGCTCTCGGATACGGACTTTGTCGACGCTGCCTGCAAGAGCGAGATGCTGGAGGAACTGCTGGATGCGTATGGGGCTTGCCGGCGGGTACTGCCGGAGGCTGGACAGCCGCCTGCGCTCCTGGCGCTGGAGCGGGTCCTGATCGGGGAGCGGGAACAGCTCTCCTGCTACAGAGGCGAGCTGCTCAACTGTCTGGGGAACATCGGCTGGGAAGGGGCGCCGGAGCCGACGATCCGCTATACGCCGCGCGAGAGCCGGGGCAGGACGATATCCGCGGCTTCTGTGGCCGCCTGGTCGCCGGACGGGAAGACTCTGGCGCTGGGCCACGACCGGGAGATCCGCATCTGTTCGGAAGAGGAGGCGAAGCAGGATCTGCGCCTGTACATCACCGGGCAGGCGGAGTACTATTTCCGGATAAGAGACATCTTTTGGCTGGATGGGGCGCGTTTCGTCGTGGCGGTCTCCGAGTCCGAATGGGTCTTTTATCATTACGACGGCAAGAGCATCAAAAAGACAGGGACGCTCGAAGGCGCTGACAGTGGGATCGGCCATGCCCACTTCGAGCAGCTGGGGCTGCTGGTGTACGGCCTGGGGGAGAGCGTGTCCGCCTATGACCTGAAGTGCGGGACGCGCATCTGGTCCATCGAACTGCGCGGCCTGGAGCATATCGGGCAGACGCCGGAGACCATCCTCATCTCCCGGTCCTGGCGCGCGGAGGAGCGGGCGCCGGCGGATGGCGCGCTGCTGCGCTCTGTGCATACGGGCGACTGTCTCAAGAAGGTCTATCCTGTGATCGGGGACCGATGGCTCCTGGTGGATGAGGAACTGCCCACAGACCAGCCAAGAGCGTTCCTGTTGGATCCGCGCGCCGGAAGACGGGGGAAGAACAGACACACGTATCTGTATCCGCCTGCTTATCGGTCGATGCGCGGCTGCCTGCCGGGAGAGAGGACGGCGGTCTTCTACGGAAGGGACCGGGTCTTCTGGGTGGACCTCACGGACTTCAGCATGCGCGTGGGAGCGGTCCCGGGCATCCGGCAGGTCGTATGGCGCCAGAAAGACCGGGAGCTGAGCGTGCTCTCCGACCGGGGTCTGCTGATGGACCTGCATCGCGAGGATCTGGAGCGACAGGCGGGAGAACAGGTCTGTTTCACCGCAAAGAAGCCCCTGGAAGATGTCCGGGGCCAGCTCTCCTCACTGGCCGGACTGATCGTCAAGATGCTTGAGAGCCTGGAGCCGAGAGAGCCGACGGAGCTCAGTACGTGGTTCTCTACTTATGGGCTGCTCACGGCCGACCATACCGACCCGGAAGACCTGAAGACCGCGACGCTCATCAGCTTCGCCGGGGATGGGAGATACGCCGTCGCATATGAGATGAACGACGAGATCGTGGTATTCAGCAGGGCCCACGAGCCCTTGTTCGTGATGGATACGTTCCGCTGGGGGCTCCTGGATCTGCTCCTCCAGATGGAGTTCTCTCCCGACTCCCGTTATCTCCTGCTCCGTCGGAACAGCTCCGTGATCGTCGTCGGGACGGATAAGGGGGACATCCGCAGGCAGATAGCGGTGGAAGACCGCCCTGTCCTGCAGGCCGGCTTTTCTGGATGCTCCCGGTATCTCTGCCTGACTTTATCGGACAAAGGCACATATCAGATCCCGCTGGAGGGGAAGGCGCAGGTCCGGCTCCCGGAGAAGACGCCGAAGGGCGAGGACGACGTGTTCGAGACGCCCTACACCGTCGACCCGAGGGCGGGGGGATATGCGGTCCACGGCCTGTTCCGGCCTGCGGTCCTGGATCTGATCGACCGCATGGAGCCGCCGTCCAGATGGATGACGCATGAGAGATGGACTTTCGGCCACGAGCGCGCGATCCGGTGGACGAGTGACGGAGAGCTCCGGGACGCTGACAGCGGAGAACGCTATCTGTCCCGCTATACAGACTTCGACCGTTGCCTCCTCGCCGTGCGCAGATCGTATCCGTCCGAGTTCGCGGCTTTCCTCCGGGAGAAGAACGACCTCAGCAGCGCGCTGGTGGGACCGGAGGATGGACGGTATCTGATCCTGATCTCGAAATTGCTGAGCTCGGTCATCGTGCTCGATACGGTGGAGATGGAGGTCAAGTCTGCCTATCGACACCCGGGCGTCATCCTGGGGTGGCGGGTCACGGAGAAGGATGGGGCCTGTCATATCGCCCTGGCCGGCAGCGCGCCTGCTGGCGAAGAGGAACTTGTCATCTCGCTGCCCAAAGAGGAGCGGACGACCCGGATGGAGCAGAAGGAGGGAGCGGATATCGCGCGACCGTGAGCGCGGCCGCGTTGACGGGAGCAGGTCCCGCCGGAAAACAGAAGATCGCGACCGGTTCCCGGACCGCGTATGAAAGGGCCTTGTGCGAACGACCCGTTCGCACAAGGCCCTTTTTGCGCCTGCGGCCGGGACAGGACCGGACAGAGCGCCTGCTCCGCCGGGCCCAAGACCGTGCCCTGCGCCCGGCGGATGGGAAAGGACGCATTTTTGCTGTCGACAATGCCGGCGGGAAGTGATATGACCGAGGATCTGTTGTTTAATAAGCTCGCAAACACAAAGAGAGGAGGACAAAGAACACAGCAGAAAAGGAGGTGGGACCGAGCTTTCTCGGATCGTTCTGCGCATCTTGCTCCTTGCGTCACAAGACATCCCAACAAAAAATACTATTATGAAAGAGGGTACTGCAATGAAAAAACTGAGATCCCTGGTATGCGTACTTCTGGTGATGTGCACGCTGCTCGCGACCTTCGCGGTCACGGCCAGCGCGGCGTCCACCACGGCGTTCTCCGTCCTGAGCTCCTCGCGCCCGGCGAAGGTCTTTTCGATCGGCGCGGGCGACACGATCCCGTACACGAGCGATGCGCTGTCGACGCGAGGGACCGTGAGCTACGGCGCCTCCCGCTATTCCTATATCGCAGCGTCTGATGAGATCTATGTATACGAGGTCGGGAAGAACGGGAGCGGGACCTACTGGGCCTATGTGTCCTATCCCACGAGCAGCCGAAGGGTGTATGCGTACATCCCGCTGTCTGCGATCAGCCCCAACAACAGCAGCCACGCGAAGACCACCGCCTCTGCGCGATTCAACGTCTCTGTCCGCCCCGGCAGCGGGACGAGCAGCAGCTACTATGTGGACAAGGGGGACCCGGTGTGGCTCCTCGCGGTGTCCGGCAGCAACTATCAGATCATGTACCCCAGCGGGAGCAGCGCCTACCGGATCGCGTGGATCGCGAAGAGCACCTACGACAGCTACTGCGCGCCCAGCACTCCCAAGATCGTCAGCGACGCGGAGATCGACCGCGCGGCGGCTGCGTACGGCATCAGCAGGAACAGCAACGCCTATAACGCGCTCAAGCTGATCAACACGAAGTATGCCGACAGCCTGTCCGGACGGACGGGCAGCCCCCTGGTGTTCTTCTTCGAAGGCGTCGGCAGCAACAGCTCCTGCAACGCCCGCATGAACGCGATGTGCGTGGTGGTCAAAGCGGGCAGGATCGTGTTCATCGACCGCAACAGCTCGACCATCCCTGACTACCCCTTCGATCCCGCCCGCAACGACGGGACGCCGATGCCCACGGTCAAGTCCGGCATCTACTCTTTCCGGAGCATCGACCATCTCGGGAAGTACGCCGCTCTCACGGTCAAGACCGCGAACGTGCTCCGTCATCGTTCGAAGAGCTCGTTCTATTCCAGCACTTCGGAGGGGATCGACGTCCATCGGCGCAGCACGGACAGCATCGCTCCGGCCGGCGCGTCCTGGGTCAATTCCGCCGGCTGCCTGATCGTGGGGCGGACACCGGACCGCTCGACCGGCAGCGCATACGCCGCCTTCCTCCAGGCTCTTGGCGTGGTCGGCTCTTCCGGGACCGCCTACAGCCACAAGACCGGCGACGTGTCCGGCTATGTCATCGTCGACAGGACCTATGCGAAGACATATCTGAGCGGGGTCGGCTACTCCACCAGAGCGATCGC
>JAFZOC010000184.1 GCA_017550765.1 Oscillospiraceae bacterium | reverse complement strand
CGTGCCGTCCTCGTCGGTGAAGACGAAGGTCTCGGCCCCGGCCTCCAGCTCCGCGGTCAGCTCCTCCTGGAACGCGCGGGTCAGGAACGTGCCCGGCACGATCGTCTGAACGACGTAGCGGCTGACGAAGGCGATCTCCTCGCCGTCGGCGCTGATGCCGCCCTGCTCGTCGAGCTCATAGGCGCGCCCGTCCGCCTCAAAGGCGCTTTTGCCGTTGGTGTAGGCCAGCAGCGCCTGATAGATGAAGTCATAGCTGAGCGTGACGTCCTCCGTGCTGGGGCTGACGATATCCTTGTAGGCGATGCCGATGACGGTGTCGTCCCCGGCCAGGACGAGCCGGTAAAAGTCCGCGCCCTCGCTGATGAGCCTGTAGTCCACCTTGCGGTAGGTGAAGCCGTCTGTGTGCTTCTGAACGGCCAGGACCACCTGGGCCTGGAGCACGCTGTCGAGCTTCTGTCCTGGTGCGGAGGCGAAGCGCAGGTCCTCGTTTTTCACTGCGCCGGCATACTCCTTGTTTTGGATGTCCACCCGGTAGAACAGCTGGTCCTCCGCGTACGGGGTGATGACCCCGCCCAGGAAGGAGAACAGGAACATGAACGCGAGGATCACCAGACCGACCACGGCGATGCGGTTGCGGAAGAAGCGCTTGGCGACCATGGCGCCCGGCGACAGGACCTTGACGCGGCGGTCGTCGTTGAGGGAGTACTGCTCCTCCTCAGAGGGTTCGGGGACAAGACTGCTGCCCGTGTTTTCCGACATTTCCGTCAACCTCCCCTCTTACGCGATCCGTACCCGCGGGTCTACCACGGCGTACAGGATGTCCGAGATCAGATTGCCCAGCAGCGTCAGGATCGACAGAAACGCGAGGTAGAACATCGAAAACGGGATGTCTCCGGCCACCATCGCCTGATAGGAGGTATAGCCGATGCCGGGGATCGAGAACATTGTCTCCGTGAACAGCGCGCCGGAGAACAGCCCCGGCAGACTGCCGCCCACGATCGTCACCAGGGGGATCAGGGTGTTGCGGAAGGCGTGGTGATAGATGACCTTCCGCTCGTCCAGGCCCTTGGCCCGGGCGGTGCGGATGTAGTCGGCGTTGAGCACCTCCAGCATGTTGGTGCGGGTGTAACGCATCAGGCCGCCGATGGAGATCACCACCAGCGTCAGGATCGGCAGGACCAGGTGGTGCGCCTTGTCCAGGAACCGGCCCCAGGGGGAGAGCTGCTGATAGTACCGCCCCACCAGGCCGAACAGATCGAACCAGCCCAGCTTGACGCTGAACACCAGCTTGAGCAGGGCTATGAAGAAGAACGTCGGCAGGGAGATAAAGGCCAGCGCCAGGATGGAGATGGTGTAGTCCGTCCTGGTGTACTGCCTGGTGGCCGCGATGATGCCCAGCGGGATGGCGATGATGATCTCAAAGAACAGCGTGATCAGGCCCATCCAGAAGCTGAGCCAAACGGTCTCGTTGAACTTCTGGACCACGGGGACCGTGTAGAACCAGCTGTCGCCGAAATTGCCCCGGAAGAAATCCTTCAGCCATCCGAGATACCCGGCCAGGATGCCCTTGTCCATGCCGTACATCGCCGAGAGCTGCGCCATCCACTCCTCGTAGCTCTTGGAGCCCGGCTGCTGGGATTTTGCCCTGGCGATGTTCTCGATGTACGACGTCGGCAGGCAGCGCATGAGCGTATAGACGATCAGCATCACGAAGAAGAAGATGATGACGGCAAGGAACAGGCGCTTTATGATGTATTTTCGCACAGGCAGGACCTCCGTTCCTAGTTTTCTGCCGCAGGGAAATAAAGCGTCTCATAAAACCCGTACTGCCGCATATCCAGAGGCGGGCCGGACAGCGCGGCACTGCCCCTGGATATACGGCGGCGGGGACGCCCTGCCCCCTTGAGGGGGCAGGGCTTTTGTCGGTTGAGCTATGTCCGGATCAGTTCAGCTCGATGTTCTCGACTTCCTTGATCCAGTTGTAGAAGGTGGTGATGTCGGGCGTCACGGTAGCCATATTGACCCGCTCAGTGCTGAAGATGATGGCGTTCTGGCGCTGATAGGTCGGGACCTCGCAGGCCCAGTCCACGATGATGTCCAGGCAGGCCTTGTACATGGCCTTGCGGTAGGCCTGGTCGAAGGAGGCGCGGGCGTCCTTGATCAGCTGGTCGAGCTCCTCATCCGCGATGCAGTACTTGCTGCTGTCGCCGCCCTGGGCGGGGCCGCCCTGGGGGTTGACGCCCGGGCCGGTGCTCGGTCCGTTGGCAACGTCGGAGAAGTAGACCTGATACATGTCGGGATCCAGGCCGGCGCCCCAGGCGGCCGCCCACATCTCGACCTGG
>JAFZOC010000020.1 GCA_017550765.1 Oscillospiraceae bacterium | reverse complement strand
TGAGCGTGAGCAGCACGGGCTTTCTGAAGAGCAGCATCAGCGGCACGTACGCACAAGACGGCTTTGTGATCATAGCCGACGGGAACATCGCCCTGAGCGGGGCCGGCAGGCTGACGGTGGTCTGCAAGAGAGACTGCATCCAGTCCGGGGCTTCGGTGACCGGCATGGACCTGTCTCTGGATCTGACCAGCACCGGAGGGAACGGCATCTGTGCGTTCACATACATCACGCTGACGAACATCCCGACGCTGGAGATCAGCTCTCTTTACGGCGCGATCTATAACAGCCGAAAGATCAGGATCACCGCGGGGACCGTGACCATCGACGCCGGAGGGAACGGACTGGACGTGTACGGCACCGGGGGAGACGACGCGATCAGCGTTACGGCGGATACCCTGACCATCGGATCCGGGATGGACGTCATCCGGGCGTACGATGCGGCGGTGTCGGTGACCGTGAGCGGCACGGCCCTGCTGAAGAGCAGCTACAGCGGCACGGACGAACGATACGGCTACGGGATCAAGGCCGACGGGGACGTCGTCCTGGGCGGCGGCGGCACCCTGACGGTGATCGGGCCGGAGCAGGGCATCCGCAGCGGGAGCGGCAGCGTGACCCTGGGCGACGGCTCGACCTACTATGTGGATGTCCCGTACGGAAGGTGCGCCTTCTACGCCCGCGAGGGGATCAGCCTCGGCAGCTCCCTGGTCATCTGCGTCCCGGAGGGCGGTTCGGTCAGCGGCGATACGATCGTAGATGCGATGAGGGTCAGCGCTTCCTCCGTGGCCATCGGTCTGCCGATGACGGGGACGCTCCTCATGGAGAACGCCGGCGGGGACTGCCGTGTCGGCGATCAGATCCGGGTGATCTGCAGCGGCGTGCCTCGCGACGCGGCCTATGTCTGGCAGACCAGCGAGGACGGAGAGAACTGGACGGACATGTCGGAGACGGCCCAGGCCGCGATCGACTCCCAGAACACGATCAGCGTCACCCGGACGGCAAAGCTCTCGGAGTCCGACCGGTACTTCCGCCTCCGCGGCTCCCATCCCAGCCTGATCGGCGAGCTCTACAGCGAGCCCATCCACGTCATGCGCGTGTATAAGGTGCGCTATTTCCCCAACGGCGGCAGCGGCACCATGGACGACGTGGGCGCCTGGCTCCACGCGGGGGACAGCTACACCCTGCTGGAGAGCCATTTCACGCCGCCGGAGAGAAAGGGTTTCAGCGCCTGGCGCATCAACGGCGTGGAATACCAGCCCGGCGACGTCATCACCATCGCCGGCGAGACCTCCATCTATGCCGTGTGGGAGAAGAGCGAATGGCAGATCCAGTTCGCTCCCGGCAACGGCAGCGGCGCCAGCGGGACCATGTCTCCGCTCACCGTGCCCTGCGAACAGAGCTTTACCGTGCCCGCCTGCGCCTTTGTCCCGCCGTCGGGGAAGGTCTTCTCCCGCTGGGGCGTCACCGGCGGCAAGTACTACCAGCCGGGCGACGTCATCACCCCCAGCTCCGATATGCTCCTGGTCGCCGAATGGCGCAGCGACAAGACCGTCGTGGGCTTCGATCCCAACGGCGGCTCGGGCTCCATGGATCCGGTGAACCTGACGCCCGCCCAGGCCGCGGCCTACACGGTGCCGGAGTGTACCTACGATCCGCCCGAGGATTCCGTCTTTGAAAAATGGCAGATCGTCACGCCGGGCAGCAGCGAAACGGTCTACGCGCAGCCGGGAGACACCGTTGCGCTCTCGGGCTACAATGTCACGCTGAGAGCCGTCTGGGCCCTGAAGCCCTCTTTCGAGGTGAGCTTCAGCGCCAACGGCCACGGCACGGCTCCTCTGCCCCAGAGCGTCATGCAGGACCACTACGCCCAGGATCCCGGCGCGCTCAGCGCGGAGGGCTACACCTTCCTGGGCTGGTATACCGAGGCGGCGGGGACCCACCGCTTTGACTTCGCCCACACCGCGATCACCGGGAATATCACCCTCTACGCCAAGTGGATGGAGGGCGTCACCGCCATCTCGATCGACGGCTTCCGCTTCCCCGAGGCCGGGCTGAGCTCCGTGCGGCCCCAGCTGATCGCCACCGGCGGCCCCTATGCCTGCACGGGGATCGAATGGCTCTGGCCCAGCAGCAGCGCCGGCAGCGGCTATGCGGTCAGCTATACGCCCATCTGCTTCGAGATCTCCACGGAGTATCACGCGATCGTCACCCTGGAGACCCTGGGGGACGCCCTCTTTGACCCGAACACAGCGCTGCAGAGCGTGACCATCAACGGGGATACGTATGGCGTGGATCTGACCCGGTCCGGCTTCGTGTCCGAGACCAAGTATCAGCTCGTCACCCTGCCCATCACCACGGAGGACCTGATCCCCATCGACGAGGCCCATTTCCCGGACGACGCCTTCCGCGCCATCCTGCGGGGGCAAAACTATGACACGAACAGCGACGGCTACTTCAGCCGGACCGAGATCAACGGCCTCACAGGGCTGGATCTCTCCAACAAGGGCATCGCCTCTCTTGCGGGCATCGAGTGTCTGAGCGAGCTGACGACGCTCAACGTCATCGGCAACGACCTGAGCTCCCTGGACCTGAGCCGCAACTACGAGCTCAACACGGTCTACTGCAACATGAACGCGGGCCTGACGGAGCTCCTCCTGCCCCAGACCGCCTGGCTCAAGTTCCTGCAGTGCTACGGCTGCGCTCTCACCGGGCTGGACATCCGCGGCTGCACCTATCTCATACTGGCGGCGGAGCAGACGCCTACCTCCGCCGCAGGGCACCTGACCTACAGCTATCTCGTCAACGGGGTCCTGACGGCGCAACTGATCGTCGACGACGATCTGCCCCTGTATGCCAGCAACGTCTATCATGCCCGCGTGCGCTTCGAGCCCGGTCTCGGCACCGGCGACATGCCCAGCGTCATGGCCAGCAAGACCGAATACTATACCCTGCCGTCCAACGGCTTCACCGCCCCGGAGGATATGTACTTCGCCGGCTGGAAGGATGCCGGCACGGATACGGTCTACACAGCCGGACAGACCATGGAGCGCTATTTCGAAGCGGACGAGAACGAGGTCGTGTTCATCGCCCAGTGGAGGAGCCAGAAGGTCCTGTCCATCACGGTCCCGGACGCCACCCAGACCCAGTCGCTCGGCGGCTTTACCGTGGGGTATACGTGGAACTACGACAGCATCACGCTCACCCCCGGCAAGTGGCTCGTAAGCTATGACGTGGATGCGCACACAGGCGGCTCGAACGCAAAGGAGCTCCTGGCGGGAACGACCTACTACGGCACGATCACGTTCCCGCGAGGCGTCTCCGCGCAGGATATCATCCGGGAGATGAACGCTGGGACCTTTGTCCTGAAAAACGCGACGCTCGTGGATATCGTCTCCAACGGGACAGGGTCGTCGGTCAGGACCGCGCTGGTCTTCTCCCTTCAGCCCAGGACCTGCACCGTGAGCTTTATGAGCGGCGGCGGCAGCGGGACCATGGCCAAGAAGACCGATATCTATCCTGGTTCCACATACACGCTCCCGAACTGCGGCTTTACCGCCCCGCCGGATAAGGTGTTCAGCTATTGGAGCCTGGCCTGGGCCGGATCCTCTGTCCACGACGACGTCCTGGGCCTGCCGAGCATCACCGTCACCGTCGATGAGGATCTGACGCTCATCGCCCGCTGGAACGTGAGCGCCGGGGCCATCCCCGTTACGCCGGATCACTTCCCGGACGACGACTTCCGCGCCTACGTCAGTGCGAACTTTGACACGAACCACGGCGGCTATCTGATCCGCTCGGAGATCGCCGCGGCCACGAGCATCTGCATAGACGAGGGCCCCGACATCCGCAGCCTGCAGGGGATCGGCTATCTCACCGAGCTGGACCGGATCGTCGTCGACAGCCAGCCGGGCCTGACCAGCCTGGACCTCCGTGCCAACACCAAGCTGACGCATGTGGAAGTCTGGGACAACGCCCTTACCGAGCTGCAGCTGGACGGTCTGGAGGATCTGCGCTTGCTCGACTGCAGCGGCAACCAGCTCACCGAGCTGGACGTCTCCCAGTTCGAACTGACCGAGCTCTATTGCTACAACGACCCTCTCGCCGTGCTGCAGCTGGGCGAACAGCCCCAGCTCAGATACCTGCATTGCCAGGGCACCGGCGACCAGCTCCGGATCCTGGATATCCGGGATTGTCCCTATCTCCTCGACGCCTATGAGAACGGGACGCAGACCACCCAGAGCACAAAAGTCAAGTATGACGGCCCCCTGGGCGACACGCTCTTCGTGGACATCAGCACCGAGATCCTCACGCCGGACTGCATCAGCGTAGACGTGACCCACTTCCCGGATCCGCTCTTCCTGGATCTGGTCGGCCGGCTCTTCGACACGAACCATACCCAGTGGCTCACCCCGGCGGAGATCGCCGCGGCCAGGGAGCTCGTCATCGAGGATACGGAGATCGCCAGTCTCGAGGGCATCGAGTACCTCACCGCGCTGGAGAGGCTCACATACCATGACGGCACCCTTGAGCGCGTGGACCTGAGCCGGAACACGGCGCTGCGGTCCATCGAACTGAACGGACAGGACTGCCTCGAGTTCCTCGATATCAGCGGCTTGCGCGAGCTGCGGACCGTCCATCTCACAGATACCTACGCCCTGATCTCCCTGGATCTTTCCGGGAGCGACGCGCTGGAGGAACTGCAGGTCTATTCCAGCGGTCTGGACACCCTGACCCTGGGCCAGCAGGAGCATCTGCGCATCCTGGACGTCTACTGGATGGACGACATGGAGGATCTGGACATCAGCGGCTGCCCCATCCTCATGGACCTGCTGGAGAACACGAGCCCCAGCATTGAGAACTGGGTGATCACCTTCACCGACGGCGAGAACAGGCTGCGCATCGATCAGAGTTTGGATATCAACGGCTATGCCCACCCCGATATCCTCTCAGGCCCGGCGAACGTCACCGCCGCCATCGAGGACACGGCGGTCTTCACCGTGGTGGCCGAGGGCGCTCGCCTGCGTCTGCAGTGGCAGTCCAGCGCCGACGGCGGCGAGACCTGGACGGATCTGCCCGGCGCGAACAGCGAGACGCTGGAGATCGCCGTCGCCCCGGACATGGACGGACGGCTGTTCCGCTGCGCCGCCACCGGCGTCTACGGCATCACCGTCTGTTCCCGCAGCGCCACGCTGAGCATCAACGGCGGCCTTTGCGGCGAAACGGCCTACTGGAAGCTGCAGGACGGCGTCCTGACCGTCTACGGCGCCGGGGATATGTATGCTTATACGGCCAACAACGAAAAGGCGCCCTGGTATGACCTGCGCACTTCCATCACCTCGGTGCTCATCCGCGATGGCGTGACCTCCATCGGCAATTACGCCTTTGATCACTGCTCGAAGATCGGCTCCGTCTCCATCGGCGGCGACGTCACGCGCATCGGCAACGGCGCCTTCCGGAACTGCGCATCCCTGACCACAGTCGCGGTGCCCGACTCCGTGACCGAGATCGGCTTCAGCGCCTTCTCGTTCTGTTCGAATTTGGAGACCGTGACCATCGGCAGCGGCGCCGCTTCCATGGGAAGCGCGACCATGGGCTGCTCTTTTGAACACTGCTATGCCCTCAAGTCCATCACGGTGTCCCCGGCCAATACCGCTTTCTGTTCCGAGGACGGCGTCCTCTTCAAGCTGACCGACGGCGAGAGGGCTGAGCTCATCTGTTATCCTGCAGCCAGGGAAGGCGAGAGCTATGAGATCCCGGACACTGTCACCAGCCTGTTCCGGTATGCCTTCTATAGGAGCAAGTATCTGGACTCCGTGACCATTCCCGCCTCGGTCACCGAGATCAATACGTTCTGCTTTGCCAACGCGAACGATCTGACGGAGATCAGCTTCTTGGGCGGCGCGCCCGGCACCATCAAGTCCGACGCCTTCTCTAATGTGACCGCCACGGTCTGGTATCCTGACGACGGCTCCTGGACCGAGGAGGATCGCCAGAACTACGGCGGACACCTGACCTGGATCCCCTGGTGCGGCCAGTGCGGCGACAACGTGTACTGGACCCTGCAGGACGGCGCGCTCCGCCTCAGCGGCTCGGGGGCCATGTGGAACTACACCGGCGACGCTCCCGCGCCCTGGAAGGACAGCCTGGACCGTATCACCGCGCTCTATGTGGAAGAGGGCGTCACGAAGCTCGGCAATTACGCCTTTGCCGGCTGCGCGGTCCTTACCTTCGCCGACCTTCCCGAGGGCCTTACCGCCATCGGAAAGAATGCGTTCTGCGATTGCGCCCTGCTTTGGGAGATCGGCATCCCGTCCACCGTGACGTCGATCCTTGACTCCGCCTTTATGAACTGCGGATCCTTGACCGAGCTGATCCTCCCTGAAGGCCTCACTTCCATGAACAGCTATGTCTTTAAGAACTGCAGTGCGCTCAGAAGTGTCAGCATCCCCTCAACGGTGACCCGCATTATGGGCAGCACCTTCGAACTGTGCAGCTCTCTCACGGACATCACCATCCCCGCATGCGTGACGGTCATCGGCGGTGGCGCCTTCGACAAGTGCTCTTCCCTGACCACCATCACCTTTGAGGGCTCCGCGCCGCAGATCTACGACACGTCCTTCCGGGACGTCACTGCCACGGCGTATTATCCCGCAGGGGACGCGAGCTGGACCGAGGACATGTTCCAGGACTACGGCGGCCACATCACCTGGGTGTCCTACGCCGTCTACATCACCGTTACCCTCGATCCCGGCAACGGCGCCGTCGATCCGATCACGCTGCAGATCCTCCTCGGGCAGCCCGTGGGCGAGCTGCCGACGCCCGTCCTGGAAGCCTACGGCTTTGACGGCTGGTTCACCGCCGCGGGCGACGCAGTGACGGCGGGAACGGTCTTCACCGAGGACGTCACCCTCGTTGCGCACTGGCACCGCTGCGGCGACATCAACGGCGACGGCAAGGTCACCATCGCGGATGTGACGCTGCTGGCGAAATACGTCAAGGCCCATGGCCAAGGCGTGGCGATCGCGCCCGGCGCCGGCAATGTGGACGGCAGCGCCGACGGCAAGATCACCATCTCCGATGTGACGCTGCTGGCAAAATACGTCAAGGCCCATGGCCAGGGCGTGGCGATCCACTGATGCGCACAGACGCGGCCGGTCCGTCTGTTGAAAACGAAGCTGCGACGAGACGCTTGAAAAAGAATTTGTGAGGTGTTCGACATGAAAGGAAACCGGATCTGCAGCGTCCTGGTCTCTCTGATCCTGGTCCTGAGCCTGCTGCCGCTCCCGGCAGCGGCCGCGGATCGGGGCGCCATCGAGTACTCTGTGACTCTCGTGCCCGGACAAGGAGAAGGCTACGGCGCTGCGTTCAGCAGCGCTTTCCAGGGGTCCATCCCCACCGGCCGTGAGAACGCCGGGAACTGCGAGTTCTATTACGAGGACGACGGGACCATGGGCTTCAAGACGGACGTGGGCTGGTATCCGAGCGACTGGAGCTCGCCGATAGAGGGTGTGGGATTTGCCGGCTGGAGCGACGGCGAAGACGTTTATCACAGGCTGGACGGACCGAGCACGAGACTGACCGCGGTATGGGGCGGCGAGTGGTACGATATCCCGTATGGGGCCTGTATCGTTGGACCTTCGACCATCGCCCTGACGCACGGCGGCTATACGGACGCGGTCTGGTACTCTGAACAGGTCGAGCTGTTCGACGCAGGCGGGATCGAGATCGATCTCGAAGCCGTACCAGGGGAGATGTTCGGCCCTGGCCCGAGCATCCCTTTCGGGATCACAGGCGGCGACCACCCTGCCGACGGGACGTACAGCAGATCTTTTTACTGGTATACATGGAACGTGGATCCGGATGCAGAGCATCCGCTGGCGATCTATGTGGATCCGGACGCGTTCAACGCGGCCAGGGCTGAGTTTCCCGGGACCTATACCGCTACGATCACGTATAAGATCGTGTGGCTACGGGACTCGGCGCCGTACTATCCGGAAGGGCACAGCGGTGAGATCCAGCTGATCCTGACGGTCCCGTCCCACGGCGGCGACGTCAACGGCGACGGCAAGGTCACCATCGCCGATGTGACGCTGCTGGCGAAGTATGTCAAGGCCCGCGGCCAGGGCGTGGAGATCGCGCCCGGCTCCGGCGATGTGGACGGCAGGCCCGACGGCCTGATCACCATCGCCGATGTGACGCTCCTCGCCAAATATGTCAAGGCCCGCGGTCAGGGCGTGGTCATTCACTGATGCCCAGACGTCTTAGGATCAGTTCTGCGCCGCCCTCTTCCCCCCAGGCGAGCATCTGCTCTCCCGTTATAGGACGGCCGGTCCTTCTCCGCAAATATGCAGCGACCTTCTCCGCTTCTTGGAGCCGAGCTTCTTCCGGAGCTGGCATTCGATGTGGGCGTCTCTTGCGTCCCGGGCCAGATCAACAGGTCGTGCTATGCCGCTTTTTCAAAGCTCTCCGGGTCGAGCTCGATCTGGTATAGGGTACTGCGGAAGCCCTCGCGCATCGAGAAGGTCGCCCTGCTGGACGCGATCCTGGAGGATCGTGTTTTTCAGGAGAACACATGAAGTTCCCCCGAAAGCCGAGGCTTTCGGGGGAACTTCATGTTGCAGGACAGATATATCCCTCTTTTCCCGGAAGAAAGGAGGGGCCGGGGATCAGGAGCCAAAATAGGCGTCCGCCGCTTGGCTGTAGAGCGTCAGAGCTCTCAACAGGCTGCGGAGCGTATCGTCGCCGTCACCCTTGCTGAAGTTCTTCCAGACATAGCTGAGAGCGCAGTAGTCCATACTTACAGCCAGGTCGCCGAGCTTCGTAGACACCACCACGTGGAAGCTCTTGTCCAGATCTTTTGCGACGATCCCGCCGATCTCGATGTAGTAGTATCTGCCCTTTTGCACCGGCTGCACCGTCTTCCCGTCCACCTTGAAGGTCACCTGGCTGAGAGGGACGCCATTCAGGCGGAAGTAGTGACGGATGACGGTCTCCTCCTGCAGCAGCAGGCTGGAGCCGTAGTAGCTGATGCCGGTGCCTTCCCTCGTCTCCAGGCTCAGCTGGTAAGGCGCGAGCATCTCTGCGGTGACGCTGTCCAGATCGCCGACGACATCCACGCGGCTGTCCACGTTATAGTTGAACTGGAGCTGGGCCAGACTGCCCACGTCGGACAGGGCGTTGACCAGAGCCAATAGCTGGGCGTCGTCGCTGGAGGCGCGGACTTGCTCAATGTAATCCTGGGCGCAGAAGCTGTAGCCGGTCTCGGTATGATCGTTGAGCTCTTTGTCGAACAAGGGCAGAAGCTCGTCCTCGCCGTCAAAGAGACGCACGGTGAACTTCTCGGTGAGCTGGGCGAACTTCACGGAGATCGTGAAGATATGGCAGGTCTGGTCCCCCTGAACGGAGGTCCTGGCAGAGGAGACGAGCAGCTTCTCCCCGCCGAAGGTGACATAGGCACCGGGATCCGCGGTAACAGACTCCGGCAGGATCAGATACACGTTCAGCGCGATCTTGCCCTTCAGGCTCAGGCTCTTGCCGTAGACGATGGGAACAGCATCAAGAACGATATCGCCGCACCACTTGCAGCATCCGTGTGCATACTCGTGGGTATGGCAGGGCTCCAGCGTAACGCTGCCTTCAACGACCCGGCAGGCGCCGATGCGGTCCGCCGCCAGAGTCCCGGCGGGATCGGTGACTCTCATACCGGGGAGATCCAGGCTGCCTTCGTCGGGACCACCGTATCCTTTGCCGATGGCCTGAGTGAGGGAGCCCGCTGTGGCTGTGACGGTGCCGCCGCTGATGGTGACGTTTCCGCCCATGCCCCATTTGCCGCCGCCGATGCCGGCCCCGGCTGCTCCACCCTGGGCTGTGACGGTACCGCCATTGATGGTGATCGTGCAGTCGGCACGATTATAATATCCGCCACCAATACCAGCGGCATGTCTGCCGCCGTTGGCCGTGACCGTGCCGCCGTGGATGGTGATCGTGCCGCCGGAGCCCAAATCGCCGCCGCCGATGCCGGATCCGGATTCTCCACCCTGGGCCGTGACCGCACCGCCGTTGATGGTGATCGTGCCGCCGGCGCCATAGCTTCCGCCGCCGCCGATGCCGGAGCCACCGCTCCTGCCGCAGATCGCTTTGATCGTGCCGCCGTTGATGGTGATCGTGCCGCCGCTGCCGGTCTCACCGCCGCCGATGGCCGCGGCATACTGTCCATTGGTGACGCTGAGGTCGCCGCCGTTGATGGTGATCGTGCCGCCGCTTTGACGATAGTTGCCGCCTAAGCCGGCTCCGCGATCGCCTCCTCCGCTGATCGTCAATCCGCCGGTACCGCCGCTCTGCTGCCAGATGGTGAGGGCGTTGCCCTCGCCCACGTTGATACCGTCGACCGCGGTCAGGACAGCACCGTCGCAGAGGATCAGGTCCACATCGCCGCTGACGCCGATGCGCCCGTCGATCTGGGTATCAGCCGTCACGACATACCAGCCTGTGCTCCAGGCGGTGTTGTCGGCGGAAACGACGGTGAACTCTGTCACAGGCTCCATGTCATTGCCCTGGGCGTCCACATAGGCCACAGACGTCAAGGGCGGCCCGATGACGACATAGTTCGCAAGGTCGCCGTTTGCATAGATCATACCGTTTTCTATGGAAGCGCCGGCCGGCTCGAGAATGACAAGCCCCTCGCCCAGCGTGATCCCTTGTTTTCCGTAGAAGGCACATCTTTTTGCGCTGCAGGACACCCGGCTGTCCGAGATGACGATAGAATCATTGCTATCGATCCCGTAATATGCGCTGGTCGTGGCCTCTACCGTGCTGCCCGCAATGGTGAGAGTGCTTTCCGCAGAGATCGCGTAGCCGTCGGTCGTGACATCCACGGTGCTGCCCGCAATGGTGATCGCACCCAGGGAGGAGATCCCGAAGGCACTGCTATCGACGGTCTGGATGCTGCAGTTCACGATCGTAATATCAGCATCGGAAACAAGCCCGTTGGCGGCGGAAACAACGAGGGAGCAGCTCCCTGTGACCGTGAGCTCTGCGTCAACACGGATCCCGCATTTTGAGGCCTGGATCTCCAGACTGCCGTCGCCCTGGATCGTCATGCTTGCGTCATGCGCAGCGATCCCGTAGGTGCCCCCGACCACAACGTTGGGACCGGAGAGCACCAGGGTCAGATCCACGCCCTCTGTGTATAGCGCGAAGGTATCATTTAACCAGGCAGAATGGACGCCGCCGCGGATGTCGGCGTTGGTGAGGGTCAGGGTCCTGGAGGAAGCGTCGCCCTCGTATTTCGCAGTACCGTCGCCCAGAATGTCGGCGGCGTTCCTGCTCGTCACCTGAATGCCGCGAAGCCACAGGGGATAAGAGGTCCCTGCTTCTTCAAAGTGGGCCACGAGAGTACGGTCCGCCTCTG
>JAFZOC010000183.1 GCA_017550765.1 Oscillospiraceae bacterium | reverse complement strand
GGCTTCGACCACGCGCTGCAGCACAAGAGCCTGGCATGGCTGCGGGAGATGGAGGCGGATCCGGCCTGCGCCGGGATCTTCTGCAGCCACGACCCTGCGCTGACACCGGGTATCATATCCTTCTGAGCCGGCCCGGTCAGCGGGCGCGGACCCATATCGGCACGAGCCATCCATGAAAGGGAGAGATGACCATGAAGAGAGCCCTCGCGCTGTCCCTGGCGCTGCTGTGTCTGGCGCTCTGCGCCTGCAGCATGTTCAGGACCCCCTCCTACACCATCGACTATGACAGCTCCTCGCTCTACACCCAGCAGGACATGGATCTGGCGATCCGAACGATCCTGCGGGAGTTCGATACCTGGGAGGGCTGCGAGATGCACGCCATCCGCTACGGCGGCGACTTCTTCTGCTCCCAGGAGAAACTGGACTGGCTCAATATCCTGGAGCCGGAGCGGACCTTCACCGAGTGCATCTGCTTTTTCAGCGACTTCCGCTCCCCCGTGACCGAAGGAGGCGACGGGGCCTGGGCCCTGGACTTCGAATATACGGACTGGCAGTGGTGGCTGGCCCGTGAGAACGGCGGCCCCTGGGTCCTGGTGGACTGGGGCTACGGCTGAGCGTCCGCGCGAAGAAGGAAGAGCCGTCCGCCAGGGCGTCTTTTCTTGACCCTCACCTCCGGAGGCGCCTGACCTCGAGGAAAAAACTCGGCCAGATCCGGCGAGGACGGTTGAAAACATCGGAAAGAGCGCGTATACTGGAGTTCGGGAACGACCCGACACACTACAAAAGGAGGACCTATCATGGATCGTATGGACCTGCTGAGCGTCCTGCTCAAGACTCTTTTGGGGAAGAACGCGCTGGGCGCCCTGGCCAAGAAGACCGGGCTCACCTCTGCCGCGCTGAAAAAGCTCATCCCCCTGGCGCTCCCCCTGCTGATCAAGTTCCTCACGAAGAACGCCTCCACGGAGAACGGCGCGCTGTCCCTGCTCACCGCTCTGGGCCAGCACAAGGACCAGAAGAGCCTGCCCGAACAGATCGCCGCGGCCGACGAGACCGACGGCGGCAAGATCCTGGGCCACATCTTCGGCGGGGACAAGGACTCCGTGGTGGAGCAGCTGGCCGCCGGCTCCGGCCTGGGCAAGGCCGACGTTGGCAAAGCTCTTGGCGCCATCGCCCCTGCCCTGCTGTGCATCCTGGGCATCGCCGCCGGCAAGGCCTCCGGCAAGACCGAGAGCAAGCCCGCCGACAAGCCCGCTCCCGCGGTGGATCTCTCCGACGGTCTGGACTTCTCCGACCTGGTGGGCCTTCTGGGCGGCGGCAAGCCCACCGGGCTCCTGGGCGGTCTCTTCGGCAAAAAGCCCAAGCAGGAGAAGGACGACGCCCTCAACGGCAACGCCCTGCTCACCGCCCTGCTGGGCATGATGAAGTGAGCCTCTCCCCACAGGACCGCACGAAAAAGCAGACAGCGAAGAGCTGTCTGCTTTTTCATGTCTGTTTTGCGTTCATGTCTGCCCGGCGCGGGGCGCGCTGCGGAGCGACGCGCCGCC
>JAFZOC010000182.1 GCA_017550765.1 Oscillospiraceae bacterium | reverse complement strand
GGGCCGGCTCCTCGTCCGACTGCTCGATCACCAGAGGGGCGCTGGCGACGTATTGGAAGATATAGTTGGCACTGACGTCCCGGTCGTCGTCCTTGTCATCGGCTTTGCCTTCGTTCATCACGACGGCGTTGGACGGCGTGCTGATGTAGCTGTTGCCGTCTTGGGTGACGGTCAGAGCCACATCGGCGATCTTATCGCCCTCGTCGAGCTCGCCTGCGACAGTGTAGCCGTCGGCGAGGACGGCGTCGCCGCTCTGGACAGGGGTGCTGGCGGTGATGGTGAGGACCTTCTGCCACTTCGCCTCGACGCGGCAATCCGCAAAGGGCTCGAAGCTCTCACCGGGCTCCAGCGCGATGGTGGCGCCGCAGGCGTAGCGGACGAGCCAGCCGGCGAAACGCTGCGTCTCGGTGTCGGCAGGGGCATCGGGAGCCTTGAAGGCGTCCCCGCGCCTGAGCTTGGTCGTGGTCTCCAGTTCGCCCTTGCCGAGAGACTCGGTCACGGCAATCTCGGCGTCCTTGTCGATGGGAGCGAGGAGGACGACCAGCGCATAGATCTGGGGGTCGACGGTGGAATAGCTGGAGAGCGTGTACTTATCGAAGATGGTCTTCCCGGTCTCCTTATCCTCGGCGGCGAGAGCGCCGGCTCTCAGCGTCAGGGTGCCGCTCTTCTTATCGGCGGTGATGGGCAGCGCCTTGGGAGGGTCCGTCTCCAGCGCGTCGCCCCGCAGATACACGTCCTTGACGTAGAAGCCTTCGGGGGGCGTGATGGTGAGATCTTCCTTCAGCAGATCGTTGAGGACGATCTTGCCGGGCTCACGGCTGAGCGCAACGGCCTTGATCTCCGGATCGCTGCCGGGGACGTCGTGCCCCAGCTCGATCTTGTAAGACTTGCCGCCCAGCAGAGCGGCTTCCTGGTCGGCCTCGACCTTGATCGGGGACGGCTCCTTCGCCGTCTCGCCGTCTGGCGCAGGCGTGGGGGAGGGCGCGGGGAGATAGAGCTCGTATACCAGGTGCTCCTCACCGGTGATCTCGACCTTGGCGTCGTCAGCCAGGGCGATGCCGCCTGCGCACTGGATCGTAAAGATCAGTACGAACAGCAGGCTGAGCAGTGCTCTGATATCCTTCTTCATAATATATCACCTCATACATAATGGTCCGGAACGTTGCTGCGTCCTTTGCGGGCGCTCTTCTACGGAGATCCGATCAGTGGATCGGGACGAGCTTCCCCTGGACGACGTAGCGTGCGTCGTAGAATTCATAAGAGCAGGTGGACAGCGTGATGATGTGGTCCTTGGGCCCCACCTGCACAGGCGTGTCGATGTCCGACTGCGCTATCATCCGCGCAAGGTAATCCGCATAATCCTCCTCGTTCTCGAAACGGAACATGTAAGTGTCCGAATCTGCGTCGGTCAGATAAGCGGCGAAGATCTCGACCCGATAGTTCATCGTCGGGGTGCTCAGATACATGACCGGGTGTTCCGCATAATAGCCTTCGGTCCGGTAGTTGACCAGGCTCGCGAACTTGGTGCCGTCGTTCATGTGATGCCCATAGATGATGGTGTTCTGGTCGGAGAAGTCCCGGTGGTTCTTGCAGTCGGCGAAGAGAGATCCGCTGATGCTGAAATCGCCGTCCAGGAAGCGGTGGAGATAGAAATCGTTGTCCTCCGCCTCGACCACGCCGTAGTCGATGGGCGTCTCGGGACTGTAGAGCCAACCGATCGCGTCTTCATACTCCGCATAGAAAGCGTCGAAGTCGTACATGTTGTTCAGGGGAGAGATCTCGTCGTCCAGGATCAGAGCTTCCTCTTCCTCCTGCGTATAGGGCCTCGGTGTGGCTGCTGCGGTAGTGTCGCCCTGATACGTGTAGGTGGTCTTGACACTGTCGTCCTTGACGCGGGCGTCCTTGTGCTCGGTCTTGTCAGAGATGAGCTTGTATGCGCTGAAGGACATCACGCCCACCAGGATCCCCGCGATCACGACCAGCAGGAGCTGGAGCTTCTTGTTCATATCCCAGCCTCCTTCCTTTCTTCTGGGCCCATTATAGTACAGCGATCGCGAAAAAGAAACATAAGAAGTCTTAAGAATGAAAAAGCCGGTCATGGCGCTAAAAAGGGCCATTATCCTGCTCTACGGGAACACAACAGATCGTCCCGTTGCGGGAGCTGGGATCTGGGAGACGAAGGAGCCGGGGGACCGATAGGGACCGGGGGGCCGATAGGATCCGGGCGCGTGAGAGAGCGGTGGGAGAAAAAAGAAAGATGCCAGGGACGATACACGTCCTGGCATCTTTTTGGGGGCGCCACCCGGACTCGGACCGGGGGTAAAGGATTTGCAGTCCTCT
>JAFZOC010000181.1 GCA_017550765.1 Oscillospiraceae bacterium | reverse complement strand
GATCAGCGCGGAGGGGCAGCACTGGAAGGAGACGCCCTTCACGACGCCGTTGGGGTCGGAGGCGGCCTTCACGGTGTAGGCGGAGGTGTTGGAGAAGTCGGTGACGCCGATCGTGGTGATGTCCTGGGTGGCGTCGGAGTTGACGTACTTCAGGATGTAGTCGGCCTCAGCCAGGAACAGGTCGACCTTGTCGTCGGCAGCGGCGTTGGCCTGGTTCAGCAGGGCCTCGTCCAGCTTCTGCTGGTAAGCGCCGTTGTCGCTGGGGGTGATGATCCAGTTGACGGTGATGCCTTCGGGGACGGTGTAGTACTTCTCGAAGAAGCCCTTGAACTCCTCGTTCCAGGCGTAGATGTTGAAGACTTTGCCTTCCTCGGTCTTGGCCGTGGTGGCGCCGCCGTTGCCGCCGCAGGCGCAGAGGGCGAGCATCATCACGAGAGCCAGAAGCAGTGCGGTGAGCTTTTTCATTTTCTTTCCTCCTGATCGTATTTTGGGGTCTTTTCCTGTATGTTGGTGCGCTGGGGGTCGTGATCGCCGGGGCATGTATGCGAAGCAGCCGAGCTGCCGATCACCTGTTCGTCAGGTCCGCCACGCTGCCGCCCTCCAGGAGGCGTCCGGACACGATCTGCCGGTCGATCAGCGTGGTCTTGGGGTGTTCGATGAGTTCGATGAGCCGGGCGGCGGCCTCCCGGCCGAGGCCGGTGGTGCTCTGCCGCCAGGTGGTGAGCCGGGGGCTGATGACCTGGGACAGGCCGATGCCGTCGTAGCCCACGGCGGAGATGTCTTCGGGGATCCGCAGCCCCGCCTCCAGGATGGCGTTGAAGCCGCCGATGAAGGAGAAGTCGTCGGGGAAGAAGATGCAGCTGGGCCGGTCGGGCAGGGCCAGGAGCTGTTTGGTGGCCCGGTAGCAGCCCTCGGCGTCGTGGAAGGCGCTGCGGAGGATCCTGCTCTCGTCCACGGGGATCTTCAGCTCGCCGCAGGCCCGGTAGAAGCCGGTGAGGCGGTCCTGGGTGACGGTGGTGTCCTCGCCGTGGATGAAGGCCAGCTTCCTGTGGCCCTTGCCGGCCACGTAGCGGACCAGCTCCTCCATGCCGCGGACGTTGTCGGACATGATGGCGATGCGTCCGTTGAAGACGTGGTCGATGGTGACCACGGGGACCCGGGACTGGACCAGTTCCACCACCATGGGATCGTTGAAGTCCACGGAGGCGATCACCACGCCGTCCACGCCCCGGTAGAGGCAGTGCTGCAGGTAGGTGGTCTCCTTGCCGCCGACGGTGCGGTTGATGAAGGTGATGTCGTAGCCGGAGGCCTCGGCCTGGACCCGCAGGGAGTCCAGCACGTGGGAGAAGAACTCGTGGGCGAGGCCGCTGCTCTGGGCGTCGACGAAGAGCACGCCGATGTCGTAGCTGCGGTTGGTCTTGAGGGCCCGGGCGGCGGCGGTGGGGAGATAGCCCATCTCGTCGGCGGTGCGGCAGACCCGCTGGCGGGTGTCCTCGCCGATATCGCTGTGGCCGTTGAGCGCTTTGCTGACGGTGGCCACAGAAACGCCGCATCTGCTGGCGATATCCTTGATGGAGACCACAGTCCTCGCTCCTCACTTAATCGTTTTCGTCAACACAAAAATAGCGCGATCCCCGGCAAAAAGCAAGAGCTTTTGCAGATCTTTTTATTTTTTGTCGATGTTGTACGATCATGCCCATGGTTTTTTATGCAGATCGCGTAGATCCTCCCCTCGCCCCTCCGGGCCCGCACCGCCGTTTTCGGTCCCTGTTTTCGCCCTGTCCCGGCCATTTCGCCCTTTTTTCGCCGGGACTCGACCAGAAAACGATATCGCCCCCGCCGCCGCCCGATCGCCCCCGCTACACCTCGGTACGCCCGCCTCCCCTGTCATGGCGAGGAGGGCCCTTCGGGCCCGACGTGGCCATCCGCACCCCCGCGACCATAGCCCCCCTTGCGTCTAGGGGGGTGGCGCGGAGCGCCGGGGGGATATCGTCCCCTGGCCCGCGCCCCCCTTCCGGGCCCGCACCGCCTCCCCTGTCATGGCGAGCCAGTGCCGCAGCACTG
>JAFZOC010000019.1 GCA_017550765.1 Oscillospiraceae bacterium | reverse complement strand
TGATCCTCAAGCCCATGGAGACCGAGGAGGAGATCCGGGGCAAGGCCTATGTGCACTGGAAGAGCTGGCAGGAGAGCTACGCCGGCATCGTGGACGCGGGCTATCTGCAGCGGCTGACGCTGGAAAACTGCGAAGAACGGGCCTTCCGCTGGCGGACCGACACCTGGGTGGCGATCCTGGACGGACAGGTGGTTGGCTTCGCCTGCTGCGGCCCGGACCGGGAACATCCCGGCGCCGGTGAGATCTTCGCGCTCTATGTGCTGGAAGCGTATCAAAAGCAGAAGATCGGCTGGCGGCTGATGCGGCTGTGTCTGGAAGAGCTGCGGGGCTGCGAGCAGATTTTTCTCTGGGTAGTGGATGGGAATGAAAAGGCCATCCGCTTCTACGAGCAGGTGGGCTTCCGGCGGGACGGGACCGAGAAGGTCGTGACTCTGGGCGCGCCGGTGAAGGGCATCCGCATGGTCCTGAAGCGGGAAAGCGCCGGCGGAGGAGAAGCGCGGCATGGATAAGAGCTGTCAGACCCGCTACCCCCTGGTGCTGATCCACGGGGCCGGCTTCCGGGACCTGAAGTGGCCCGTCTACTGGGGGCGCATCCCGGCTGCGCTGCAGAAGCGCGGCGCGGTGATCCGCTACGGCCTGCAGGACTGCTGGGCCAGCACCGAGACCAACGCCGCCGAGATCGTCCGCCGCATCGACGCGATCCTGGCGGAGACCGGGGCGGAGAAGGTCAACGTCATCGCCCACTCCAAGGGCGGGCTGGAGGCCCGGATGGCCGCCTCCTCCCTGGGCGCCGGGGCCAAGATCGCCAGCATCACCACCGTCGCCACGCCCCACCGGGGCTCCGGGACCGTGGACAGGCTGTTCCGGATGCCCCGGGGCCTGTTCAGCCTGGCCGCCTTCGCCGTGGACAACTGGATCCGGGTGGTGGGCGACAAAAAGCCGGACTTCCTGGAGGTCTGCCGGGGCTTCACCACGGAGGCCATGGCGCGGTTCAACCGCGATAATCCGGACGTGCCGGGGATCTTCTATCAGAGCTACGCCTGCGTGATGGGGCACCCGTTCTCGGACATCAACCTGTCCACCGCGAACTTCGTGGTGGACAGGCTGGAAGGCCCCAACGACGGGCTGGTGACGGTGACCTCCGCCTCCTGGGGCGAGAACTGCCATGTGCTGCGCTCCAACGGCTTTCGGGGCATCTCCCACCTGGACGCCATCGACCTGCGCCGCGCGCCTCTCAGCCGCAAGGCAGGCGCAGGCGTCTCGGATATCTGCGACGTGTATGTGCAGATCGCCGAGGACCTGAAGCAGCGCGGCCTGTGATCGCGGACGCGGGCGATCTGGCTATCGCCCCTGCCGTGTCATTGCGAGGAGCGCAGCGACGCGGCGATCCGTTTTCTCCTCCCCAAGACAAAAGATGCTGATCGCCGCGGCAGTGTGTGCACCGGTCCGCAATGGCAGCGCCCATATACGACGGATCCCCCGGAAGCGGATGCTTCCGGGGGATCCTCATTTCTAAAACACTAAACTGCACTCACGCCTCGCCGCGCTCGCGGAGGGCGTCCTTGCGGCTCAGGTCGATGCCGCGGGGGCCGATGTTGATGACCTTGACCCAGGTCATGTCGCCGACCTTGAGCACGTCCTCGACCTTCTCGGTGCGCTTGAACTCCAGGTCCTTGATCTTGACCAGGCCGTCCTTGCCCGGGGCCAGCTCGACCCAGGCGCCGAAGTCGGAGCGGATGTTGGAGACCTTGCCGTAGTACAGAGCGCCCACTTCCGGCTCGAAGACGATGTCCTCGATGATCTTGCGGGCGGCGCGGCAGGCCTCGATGTCGCTGGAGGCGATGAAGATGGAGCCGTCGTCCTCGATGTCGATCTTGCAGCCGGTGTCGGCGGTGATCTTCTGGATGACCTTGCCGCCGGTGCCGATGACCTCGCGGATCTTGTCGGGATTGATGCGCATCTGGATCATCTTGGGCGCGGTCTTGGCCAGCTCCTTGCGGGGCTCGGGGATGGCCTTGAGTATGACGTTGTCGATGATATAGTCGCGGGCCGCGTGGGTGGTGGTGAGAGCCGCCCAGATGATCTCCGGCGTCAGGCCGTCGATCTTGAGGTCCATCTGGATAGCCGTGATGCCTTTGTGGGTGCCGGCGACCTTGAAGTCCATGTCGCCGTAGAAGTCCTCGAGCCCCTGGATGTCGATCATGGTC
>JAFZOC010000180.1 GCA_017550765.1 Oscillospiraceae bacterium | reverse complement strand
TATCACAGCTACAACGCCCCCGGAGCGAGCCGGGGCATGCCCACGGGGCTCAAGCTCCTCATCGGCATCGGCGTGCCCTGCCTGATCGCGCTGGCCGTCTGCATGAGCTTCAAGAGCCAGATGAAGTCGGCGACGCTGCGTACGACGGCGGAGGAATATGTGGTCCCCGGCAGCGCCAACCTGATGGTGCGGGAGGACCGCTTCATCAACAGGACCGAGAGCCGTGTCCCCATCCAGACCAGCTCTTCCGGCGGCCGCGGGAGCAGCGGAGGGAGCAGCTTCCATTCCGGCGGCGGTTTCTCCGGCCGCAGCGGCAAGTTCTGACCCTCCGTCCACATACCGAACAATGACCAAACGAAAAAGGAGCGGCATCAGCCGCTTCTTTTTTGGAAGGAGACAAGATGAAGATCTGGATCGTCTGCACCGGCGAGGCGGAGGGCCTTTGGCCGGCACGCTGTGATGCGCAGACCTTTGAAGCTGCTGCCCGCCGCGCTGTGGAGGAAGTGCCTGCCGACCGAGGGGAGAAAAAGATCTCCGGAGAGGGACGCACGGTATACTGCGCGCCTCTGCCCGCTGCCCGGAGGACAGCGGAGCTCTGTGTCGCGGGCGGTGAGCTCCGGAAAGAGCCGCTGCTCACGCCGGTGGAGCTGCGCGCTTTCCGGCAGTCCGGAGAAGCGCCGCTGTGGCTCTGGCGGACCATGGCCCGCGTCCAGAGAGCCTGCGGCAGCGACCGTCAGCCGGAGAGCCGTAAACAGATCGCAGCGCGGGCGGAGGCGCTCTTCCGCCGCCTGGACGAGGAGGAGCGGGACTGCATCCTCATCGCGGACTGCATCCTGACCGAGCATCTGCTGGACCGGGCTCGAGTACGCGGCTATACCATGGCGCGCACGGGGATCTTCCGCTACCGCCCCTGGGAGCGGATCCTGATCACCCGGCGGGACATCCACTGCGGCGGCTGCGCCCACAACTGTCTGCTGGACTCGCCCGGCTGCGGCGTGGGGCGGGACAAGGCCGCCCGCAAGAGCGGCTGAACGTCTGCGGCTGGACCTGGGCGGGGAGCTCAGTTGAGCTTCCACACGCCCAAGTTCAGATAGGCCGCGAAGAGGACCCAGAGCAGATAGGGCAGCTGCAGCCAGGCGGCCGCCTTGTCCTGGTCCCAGAAAGACAGACACATCCGCACGATCAGTACCCACAGCGCCGCGATCCACAGGAAGGAGATCCCATAGGCCCGCAGGGCGAAGAAGAGGATGCTCCAGAAGAAGTTGAAGGCCAGCTGCAGCAGATACAGCCGCAGGCTGCGCCGCCGTCCCGGCGAGGGCGGCGTCAGATCGATCCGCGCTGCGCCGATCCCCATCAGAGCATACAGGATCCCCCAGGCGATGGGGAACACGATGGACGGCGGCGTGAGCGCAGGCTTGACGGCATTCGCTTCATAGTATTTGACGCCGTTGCGGATCAGCAGGCCCGCGAGGCCGCCCACCGCTTCGGTGCCGAGGATCCAGGCGGCGTAAGTCTTCCAGGATCGCGTTTTCATTTCACATCACCCGTTGCCTAGGATATGCGCCTGCACCATGGAAGATACGCAAAGCGCGGAAAGGGAAGAGGCAAAAACTTGAAAAGGGTCGATCGCGGCGGACGAACGACCGGACGAGGGGAGAGAGGAGCGTGGACAGAAGAAAGAGCATCGCGCGCGTGTTCGGCGCGTGCTTCGTGCTGCTCCTGCTGCTGGCAGGCGTGTGCCTCGCGGTCCAGGCTGGCGCGGCCTATCGCGAGAGCCGGGACGTTCCAAGGCCGGAGACCGCGCCGGATGTCCCCGCATCGACGCCCCATGTCCATGCTTTCGACCGCCGGAGCGGGATCTGCACGGTCTGCGGCGAGCCCTGTCCACACGACGAGGGCTGGGACGAAGAGCATCGCTGCCTTCGCTGCGGCGCTGCCTGCCGGCATGGGGACGGCTTTTCTCCGGAGGGCGTGTGCCTTGCCTGCGGCTGGGCCTGTCCCCATGAGCGGCACGACCCCGAGACGGCCTGCTGCGAGCTTTGCGGACATCAGTGCTGGCACAGTTTCGGCATGCGGGCCCTGTGCGAGGGCTGCGGCCGGGAGGCACCGCTCACAGACGTGAGCCTGCCGGGATATTATTTCGAGCCTGCCGAGCACCAGGGTACCTGTATCCGGGAAGCTTTGCCGGGCGGATCCGGCCGGACCCACGAGATCGCGGTCTGGACCCCCTATGGCTATGACGGCACGACGCCCTGCAACGTAGCGGTCATGATCCATGGGGACGGCGGATCCTGTGACGATTGGACGGACAAGGAGGAGTGGACCCCCGAGGGCACGATCCGCTTCTGCACGGTGTACGACCACATGATGGAGGAACATCTCTGCGCGCCGTTCATCGTCGTGGGGATCAACAACGACGGGATGGGCAAAGATCCCGTCTATGGCGAGCGGCTGATCGAAGAGGTGGTGCTGCCCCATATCGCCCGGAACTACGCGACCTACATGGAGGGCGGCGAGCCGGACCAGATCCGGGCCGCCCGGGACCATATCGCGATCGGCGGCCTGAGCCGCGGATCGATCTATACCTATTACATCGGGATGCCCCGGTGCCTGGACGTGGCAGCCAACTTCTGCTGCTTCAGCAACAGCTATCTGGACGGTCTGGAGCGGCAGCTGGAAGGAGAAGAGCTCAAAGACCTGTCGATCCGCAGCTATATCGCGGTCATCGGGCTCAAGGACGTCCGGGAGTACAATGAGGACCACCGGGCCGCTTATGACTATCTCTGCGAGAACGTAGAGCGCATCCGGGACGGGGAGAACGCGCGTTTCTTCGAAGTGGAAGACGGACATGATTTCCTCAACTGGACCGCGGCTTTCTACGATGCGCTGCTGCTGATGTTCTGAGCGGGGCGCGATCTGCGCGTCGAAATGGGGAGCGGACCGGATGTTCGACATGCTGTCCGCTCCCATATTGCGTTCGGCGATCAAATGCGCTATAATGCTGCTCGGATGCGCGAGACCGATCGGAGATCCGATCGACCGTTCATCCGATGCTCATCGCAATGAAGGTCGGGCCAAAGAGCCTTACTCCTTGGCAGAGCAGCTTTGGTCGAGCGATGCTGCTCGGTGCAACGTCAGAGAGCGTTGCGCGATCCGACCGTCACGGTGATACCAAAACAGCTGAGCGGGAGAAAAGAGGAAGACCTGCACAGACTATCATGAAGGAGATACCCAGATGAAGAACAGACATTGGATGAGGATGCTCGCGCTGCTGCTGGCAGCTGTGCTGACACTGGGGCTTTGCGGCTGCAGCATGCCCCCCCAGCCGCCTGCGGCGACACAGGCGCCGGACCCCGTCGAGCCTGCGGACCAGACGAGCCCGGAGCCTGCTGCGGAGCCCGCGGTGGAGCCTGCAGAGGGACCTGTCGCGGAGGAGACGGCGGAGCCCGTTGAGGAGCCTGCGGAAGCGCCAGTCGAGGAGCCTGCCCCGGAAGAGATCCCGGATGACGGGTCCTGGGAGACACTGGTAGACGAGGACGGCGACGGCATCATCCTCTATGTCTTCAATTACAAAGGCTCAACGGTCCACGCCCTGATCGTTCTGGATCCGTCCCGCGTGTTCGTGGGCACCGCGCTGCCTGAGCCCAATGCATACGGGCAGGGGATCACCCTGGACATGATGCTGGAGCAGTACGGCGCCGTAGCGGGCATCAATGCCGGCGGTTTCAAGGACGAGAAAGGCATCGGAGACGGCTGGCCCCCCAGCGGCATCACCATCAGCCGCGGTATCGTGTTCGAAGGGGAAGAATACGGCCCCATCGTGGGACTGGACGACAAAGACCAGATGTGGACCGGGCACTACGATCTGAACGACTGCAAGAACGTATCGATCCGAGATACGGTCAGCTTCGGGCCCTGGCTGGTCTCTGAGGGCGTGAAGGCAGATGCTGCTCAGATGGAGACCGGCATCGGCGCCAGATCTGCGATCGGGCAGCGTGCGGACGGGTCTGTCGTCCTGGTCACCATCGACGGACGTCAGGGCTACAGCATCGGCGTGACTTTCGCGGACTGTATCGACATCATGGCGGATAAGCTCGGCTGTGTCGACGCCGCCAATCTGGACGGCGGCAATTCCACCTGCATGATGTATAACGGGGAGATGATCGGGCGCTCTGCCAACAAGGCCGGCGGCACCCGCTATCTGCCGGATGCCTGGCTGGTGGAGGCCCTTCCCGAGGACTATGTGAGACCGGAGGGTGTGCCGGATCAGGTCCGCCTCCCGGCCAATGCGCTGGGCGAACAGCGGGAGTATGTAGGCGAGTGCACCGATGAGCAGAAGGAACGCATGTATACCTTCGCATGGATCTTCTCCCGCGCCTACTATGCCTATTTCGGATCATCGAACTCCGACCGCTACTATCCTGAATTCGTAGCTTTCACGAAGCCGGAGAGCGAACTGCGCTACCGGGCGGAGCTGGCTCTGATGGACCGGCTCTGGGTCAACACCTGGAAAACGGAGCCGGACAACATCGTGGTGGACGGCGCCTATGTCAACCCCGACGGGAGCTATGATATCCTCATCACCCTGGATGTGACCGAGTACTCCGGTTACTGGACCTATGTGGCCAAGGGGATCCACCTGCGGATCACCGTGGTGGACGATCCCGTTGGACCGGTGGGGCTGCGGGCGATCGCGACGAACTGAGACGATCCCGCCACAGAGCAGGACGGACGAGAGAGGCGGCGCCGGGGCATGACCGACGTACAGCAGCGCGAGGCCGCGCGGCAGTTCTATCACCGCTGGAAGGACAAGGGCAATGAGGACCAGGACGCCCGCGATCTACGAAGCGCTTCTGACTGCGCTCCGTATCAGCAAGATCTGTCTGGATAGATCGTGCCGTTTTGATAAAGAGAGCCAGCAGTAACGGGCAGTTGCGTTCGGTGTATAAGATCTAGCATACGAGATCAGGAGTTCAGAGAAAAGAAAAAAAGGAGAGATCGTCATG
>JAFZOC010000179.1 GCA_017550765.1 Oscillospiraceae bacterium | reverse complement strand
GCGCCGGTCATGCCGCTGTGGAAGAAGGTGGAGTCGCCCACCACGCCGAAGACCTTCCGGCCGGTCTGGCCGGTGGCCTGCATGGCCTTGGCGATGCCCATGCCCACGGTGAAGCCGCCGCCCATGCACACGCAGCTGTCCACCGCGTTCAGCGGGGCCGCGCCGCCCAGGGTGTAGCAGCCGATGTCGCCGGTGACGATGTAGTCCTTGTGGCGGGAGATGGCATAGAAGAAGCCGCGGTGGGGGCAGCCGGGGCAGAGAGCGGGGGGACGGGACACGGCGGCCACGCCCAGGTCCGGCGTCTCGGGCTTGATGCCGAAGATGCGCTCTTTGAGGATCTGGGGGTCGAACTCATAGAGCTTGCCGGTGAGCTCCTTGCCGATGCAGGGGATGCCGGCGGCCTTGATCTGCTGCTCCATGAAATCGTCCAGCTCTTCGATCACATAGAGGGTCTCCACCTGGGCGGCGAAGTCCCGGATCAGCTTCATGGGGAGGGGCCAGGTCAGGCCCAGCTTCAGGAAGGAGGTGTCCTCGGGGAAGGCGTCCTTGGCGTAGAGATAGGCGATGGAGGCGGTGATGACGCCCACCTTGTGGCCGCGGATCTCCATTTTGTTCAGGGAGCAGGTGTTGCCGTACTCTTCCAGCTCTTTCAGATGGGCCTCCACTTTGGGGTGGTTGCGGTAGGCCATGGCGGGGGTGCAGGAGAACTTCGCGGGGTCGCGCCGATAGGGCCTGACTTCCCGCTCCTCCCGGACGCCGCAGCGCACCAGGCTCTTGGAGTGGGAGACGCGGGTGGTGGTGCGGAAGAGCACCGGCGCGTCGAACATCTCGGAGATCTTGAAGGCCTCGCGCATGAAGTCCACGCACTCCTGGGAGTCCGAGGGCTCGATCAGGGGGATCTTGGCGGCGCGGGCGTAATGGCGGTTGTCCTGCTCGTTCTGGGAGGAGTGCATGCTGGGGTCGTCGGCGGTGACGATGACCATGCCGCCGTTGACGCCGTTGTAGGAGGCGGTGAACATGGGGTCGGCCGCCACGTTCAGCCCCACGTGCTTCATGGCGCAGAGGCTGCGCACGCCCGCCATGCTGGCGCCGTAGGCCACCTCCAGGGCCACCTTCTCGTTGGGGGCCCACTCGCAGTAGAGCACATCCTGGTACTGGGGGAGGTTCTCGAAGATCTCGGTGCTGGGGGTGCCGGGATAGGCCGAGCAGACCTTCACGCCGGCCTCATAGGCACTGCGCGCGATGGCTTCGTTGCCGGAATACAGGACCTGATCCATTTCCATGACTTCCTTTCTGTCGATCGTTCGGGGAACTGTGATATCGCTCATCAGCATTTTACAAAAGCACTTGCAAAGTGTAAAACAGAAACTTATAATAGGGGCATAAGGAATGCTTATAGACCTCTGCGCGAGGAGGCCGCCCCGGGCTCTTCGCGCGGGGGAGAAGGAGGCGAGACCATGACCACGACCCAGGCCCTGTACGTCCTGGAGGTCGCCGGCTGCCGGAGCATCTCCCAGGCGGCGCGGCGGCTCTATGTGTCCCAGTCGGCCATCTCCCAGCAGATCGGGAAGCTGGAGAAGGAGCTGGGCTGTACGCTCTTCGCCCGCAGCACCTACGGGCTGGAGCTGACGCCGGAGGGGGAGCGCTTCTGCAGCAAGGCCCGCCCCGTGATCGACGCCTGGCAGCGCCTGTGCCGGGAGATGCAGGGCGAGGGGCCCGGGGTGACCAAGCGCCTGCGGATCGGGCTGGGCTCCCGGGTCTGGTCCAACAGCCTCTTCGGCGACATCGTGGGCTTTTTCGACCGGCATCCGGAGATCGAGGTCTCCTTCCTCACCGAGGCGGGGAACGACCCCCTGCTGGCCCTGCGGCGGCGGCAGGTGGATCTGGTGCTGGACCGGCTCCCCACGGAGGGCTGCCTGGACGAGCAGAAGGACCTCTGCTCCCTGGCTCTGGTGCGGGAGCGGCAGTGCGTGCTCCTGTCCCGGTCCGACCCCATGGCCGCGCGGGCGAGCTTCTCCCTCCAGGAGCTCCAGGGCCGCACGGTGATCTCCGGCCTGGAGGACTCCGCCGAGGACCGCCAGCTGCGGGAGCTCTGCCGCCGGGAGGGGATCCGTCTGGGGCGGGTCTACCGCTCCGACGGGATCGAGGCCAACATGAGCCTGGTGCGCAACGGCGTGGGCGTGGTGCTGGGGCCGGAGTCCTTCGGGCGCTACTACAACGTGGCGGCGGTGCCTCTGGCGCCGGAGACCCGGGTGAGCCTGCGCTTCCTCTGCCTGAAGAGCCTGCTGCAGCGCCGGGAGATCCGCCAGTTCCGGGACCACCTGCTGCGGGTCTGCCGGGAGCATCAGCTCCTCAGCGAGGAGCGGGAGCCCGCCCTCTGATCCGACCGGCCGCGACACAGCGCGACAGGGACCGGCACAGTGCGACAGGATCCGACGGCCTGCGGCACAGTGCGACGAGATCCGATCTTTTGGGAACTTCTCCGTTGCATTTTGACAGGACGGATGGTAAAATGGTCCTGTTCGGCCCGCTGGGACCGGACGGGGCTCTTCGTTCGCGGGGCGGACGGCGGGGCCCATCTGCGCGTCGGCGCGAAGGAGGCGGAGGAGATGGACGACAAGAGCATGCGGATCGCCAATGTGCGGCTGCTGATCGGCAAGCTGGCCCAGGGCATCGCGATCCTGGGCGTGGTGGGCGTGACGGCCTATTCGCTGCTGCTGCTGGTGCTGTTTTTGATCTGACCGCGGCCGCGCCCCGGGGGCCGGCCGCCGCAGATAGATAGAAGAGGAAAAAGGAGAAAGACTGACATGAAAAAGAAGATCCTGATCGGCGCTGTTGCGCTGGCGGTGCTCGCCGCCCTCATCGTTCTGATCGTGTTCGCCACCGGCGGCGAGAAGACGCCGGAGAAGACCATCGACCTGGAGGGCACCTGGATGATCTGCTCCTCCGTTGACGCTGGCACGACGACGATCTCGGATACGCAGTTCGCCGTCTTCACCGGCGACCAGGTCACCCTCTACCAGGACGGGCAGCAGTTCTTCACGGGCGCGTGGTCCATCGACAAGTCCCAGCACATCCAGATCCCCGGCATGGACCGGAGCTATGCGGTGAACGTGGCCGATCCCCACAACGTGACCTTCTACACCACGGACACCACCTTCCTGAACCTGATCAAGGTCGGCGACACCGCGCGCAGCTTCGGCCTGGCCGATCCCGCGGAGCTGGAGGGCACCTGGCATATCGACCACCGGAGCACCGACAAGGCCGTCGATGAGGTCCTGCGCTTCGAGAACGGGACGGTCTCGCTGTTCCGCAACGGCGAAGAGACCGCTTCCGCCACCGGCAGCTACCAGATCGACGATGCGGGGCGCCTGCACGCGGACCTCTCTCCCTCTGCGTTCGACATGCTGCATGAGGGCGACATCCTGTACCTGACAGACCGCGACACGGGCTACGTCTGGGTCCTCTCTCCCGTAGCCTGAGCCGCGCCGCGTCTGCAAGACGATGTGGAAACGACTGCTCAAATACAGGTGGTATCTGATCGTCCTGGTGGCGCTGATGATCCTGACCCCGACCATGGACTCGGTGCTGAACTTCTGGCTGCAGAAGCTCTTCAACATGGCCGAGCCCGGGGGGGACAGGGTCCAGCTGCTGCGGGTGCTGACGGGCGGCTTCCTGCTGTGGATGGTCAAGCGGGTGCTGAACATCAGCATGGACACCATCAAACCGCGCTATATCTGCAGCCTCAAGCAGGATATCAAGCACAGCATGTTCGTCAGCCTCATGGGCCTGGGGGATGCGGACCTGACCTCGATCGCCTCCAGCGGGGAGTACATCTCCTCCTTCACCAACGATATCACGCTGATCGAGACCCGCTTCTTCAACCAGATCTTCGGCCTGATCGGGGCCTTCTTCTCCCTGACGATCCTGGGCTCCTCCTTCCTGGCGCTCAACAAGGTCATCGCCCTGCCGATCCTGTGCTTCGGACTGCTGACCATGGCGCTGCCCGCCTTCTTCTCCAAGATCCTGAACCAGAAGAACCTGGAGTGGTCCAATAAGATCTCCCGCTTCACCCAGAAGATCAAGGAGTTCATGACGGCCTATCCCACCATCAAGAACTACGCCATCGAGCGGGAGATCTCCCAGCGTTTCGACGAGATCAACACCGAGACCGAGGACGCCAAGTTCGAAGCCGATTTCGCCCTGAACCTGGCCAATTCCATCGGGGTCCTGCTGAGCTGGTTCATGCAGCTGATCGCGGTGGGCATCGGGCTGGTGCTGGCCGTCAAGGGCGAGGTCAAACTGGGCACCGTGATCGCCGGACAGGCCTTCGCCGCGGGGCTGGCCGAGCCCTTCCAGAACATCATCATCAACTGGAACTCCATCCGCTCGGTGCGCAACATCGTCAAGAAGCTGGAGCGGATGACCGGCGGGGATCTGCCCGCCCCGGAGCCGCTGCCGGAGGAGCTCTCCCAGCGCCTCACGGGCGAGCGCTGCGACGTGTCCTTCCGGGGCTTCTCCCTGTCCCTGGGGCAGAAGAAGATCATCGACGACTTCTCCTTCGAGTTCGAGACCGGGAAGAAGTATCTGGTGGTAGGCCTGAACGGCTCCGGCAAGAGCACCCTCTTCAAGGCCCTGAAAAAGTGGTACCATGTGGACGGCGGGAGCATCTGCATCAACGATGTGGACATCTCCCAGATCCCCAGCTCCGCTCTCAGCCCCCTGATCTCCTACCTGAACGAGACGGTGTCGCTGTTCTCGGGGACCGTGCGGGAGAACATCGACCTCTATCGGCCCAACGACCCCGCCACCTTCCGGGAGGCCCTGGCCGCCGCCCATGTGGAGCTGGACGTGGAGCGGGAGCTGGCCGACGAGGGCCGCAACATCTCCAGCGGCGAACGCCGGCGCATCGAGATCGCCCGCAGCCTCATCCGCTCCGTGCGGGTGATGATCTTCGACGAGGTGGTCTCCACGCTGGACATCGAGACTGCCTACGAGATCGAGCGCCTGGCGCTGGGCTTCCGGGACAAGACCGTGATCTTCATCTCCCACAACTTCTCCGGCAAGCTCATCGAGCAGTACGATGAGATCCTGGTCATGGGCGAGGGCAAGCTGATCGCCCATGGCAGCTTCCGGGAGCTGATGGACAGCTGCCCCTATTTCCAGCGGATCTGCGAACTCAAGTTCGGCGGCAAGTACGGCGGCGCCTGAGACGCCGGCGGCCCCGACCGCGAGCGGCCGCGGGCACGGCGCCCCGGCGGCGCCTGCAGAGGACGCCTTCATAGAACGAAGAACGCTCCCCCTTCCGGGGGAGCGTTCTTCATCATATCAGGCGGCTCGGATGCGCGCAGATCCCGTCGGCGCGGTCAGGGGAGCGGCTCGCCCTCCGGATGCATCAGCTGCCGGTCGATCCGGTAGGCGATCCAGGGGCCGTACTCCCCGAAGACTTCGAAGGAAGCGCCCTGCTCCCGGATGTAGCGCTCGGTCTCTTCCCGGCCCCAGGGGCCGATCACATAGAGGGCGTGGTCGTTGTCCTCCGGCGCGTAGATGTCCAGCAGGTTGATCGAGCCGCGGATCTGGAACAGGGGCTCGTCCCAGAAACCGCCGGTGATCTTGCCGTCGGACCAGACCAGCAGCTTCGGGATGGTCTCCCAGTCGCCGTAGACCAGCCGGATCCCGGCGGCCTCGGCGTCTTCGCAGAAGGCGACGGCGGGGGCGGGATCCCGTTCCCGGGCCATGCGCAGGGAGGAGCCGTAGCTGCAGTACAGGTCCCCCAGGCTCAGCAGGCACAGCGCGGCGACCGCCGCCGGCAGCCACTTCTCCCGCAGGCCCTCCCAGAGCCCGGCCAGGAGCAGCGCCAGCAGCAGATACCACACGAAGAGATAGATCTCCCGCATGTGGATCTCCACCGCCACGCCCGCCGCCAGCACCCCCGCCAGGCTCAGCGCGCACAGGAGCGCCAGCAGCCACAGGCCCGGCGTCTCCCGCCGGCGGCGGAAGAGCCGGATCCCGCCCCAGACGGCCAGAGCCACCGACAGCAGGAAGAAGGGCAGGAAGAAGGCCATGGGCGGCTGGAAGAGGGCGGCGTCCAGCCCGGTGACGGCCCGGACGGCATGCCAGACGGCCAGGAGCCGCCCGCCCAGGCCGCTGCCGCTGAGACGGACCTCCCCGTAGATGCTGTGGGTGGGCACCTGCAGCAGTTCCATGCAGAGATAGCCGGCGGCGTTGGCGACGGCATAGCCCAGGGCGCGCAGGAGCGTGGCCCGGCGGGAGCGGCGGCGCAGCAGCCGCAGCGCCTCGACCCCCAGGATCGGGAACACCATGATCAGGGTCTGCCGCAGGCTCTGCATCCCCGTGAGGAAGCTCAGCGCCAGGGCCAGCGCCAGGGCCGCCGGGCGCGCGCCCTGCTCGGGCAGCAGCGCCGACCGGGCGTAGTCCCCGAAGACCAGACAGAGCACGATCAGATAGCAGGCGTAGTAGCTGGCCAGGGTGAAGAAGAGCTGGCCCTGGGGCTGCTGCAGCATGTCGTAGGCCATGGGCGCGGCCAGGAAGGTCAGCAGCGCCGCCGGGACCGTGGAGGAGCGGCGGACGAAGGGGCGCAGCATCCAGCAGAAGCTCAGGACGATCAGCGCCGACATCAGCGCGGTCGCCAGAGCCATGGCGGTGTTCATGCTGCCGGTGAGCCCGTAGAACAGAGCGGCCAGCACCGGCGTCGCCACGGTGTAGTATTGGTTGCCGTAGACCCAGTTGGCGGGGAAGAGGGCCTTCTGCCGCCAGATCTCCCGGGCCAGGAGCATATCGGCATAGATGTCCCCGTCGATCAGACGGGGGAGATAGCAGAGGTCCGCCACGGTGAAGACCGCGAAAAAGGCCGCGATCGACAGCAGCAGCGGGACCAGGAGCGGTGAAAGAGCGCGTTTCTGCATGGCGCACCTCGGAAGATGGCTTGGCGGGACCCGGGACGGCCGGGATTGGGCCGCGGCCCGCCGCGGGAGCGAACGCCGGAGCGTATGCCCCGCGTCCCTATGGGCAAGGTATCACAGACCGCGCCGCCTGTCAAGGGAACGCGCGGGGGACGAAGGAACGAAGGAATGAAGGGATGAAGGGATGAAGAAATGAAGGAACGGAGGGGCGGCGGGATGAAGGGATGAAGAAATGAAGAAATGAAGAAATGAAGGGGCGACGGGATGAAGGGATGAAGGGGTGAAGGGCGAAGGAAGAGATGGAGAGATGACGGGATGGAGGGGCGGGGAGATGGATGGACGGAGGGACGCGGCCCGCAGCGCCGCAGGCGCTGCCATGGCGAGACCGGTCCGCAGACCGGCCGTGGCCATCCGTCTCCCCGAGCCCCGACGCAAGCTCCCCTCGCGCGCCTGCCCGGCCTGGCATCCCGCGGCCCGGACCTGTCATCTCCCATCCTCGGTGATTGACAGCGCCCAGGGGGAGTGATACACTGTATCACGATCGGAACGCCCCCGGGGCCGGCTCTGCGGCCCGTGACGACTGCGGCCGGGACTGTAGAGCCGACCGGGAAAGGAAGGAACGACCATGCGAACGAAAAAGATCCTGGCGCTGCTGATGGCGCTGGCGCTGTGCCTGACGCTGCTGCCCACGGCGGCGCTGGCGGAGGACAGCGGGACCTACACCGTGGAAGTGGAGGCGAACTACGACCTGAGCGGCGCGCGCTCCATGCTGGACATGGTGAACGACTTGCGCACGGGCGATGACGCCTGGCAACTGGACGAGGACGAGCAGCGGGTGGAGCTGCCGGGCCTGGGCGAGCTGCAGTACAGCTACGCTCTGGAGGAGATCGCCATGCAGCGGGCCATCGAGGTGGCGCTGAGCTTCAGCCATACCCGGCCCAACGGCGAGAGCTGCTTCAGCTGCCTGGCCTCTGACGGGACCCGGACCTGGGGCGAGAACATCGCCGCCGGCTACCGCACGGCGCAGGCGGCCTTCGAGGGCTGGTGCGAGACCGACGAGCCCTATGCCGGCCAGGGGCACCGCCGCAACATGCTGAAAGACGGCTTCCAGAGCATCGGCATCGCCCATGTGGTCTACGCCGGCACCCACTACTGGGTGCAGGAGTTCAGCTGGGACGCGCTGAGCGACGCGGACAGCGCCGTTGACGGCGCCCAGACCCGCAGCGTCGACGTGGCGGCGAGCAGCGTGACCGGCTATGGCACAGCCCAGACGGAGCCCGCCAGCCTCTCCCTGACCGTGGGCGAGACCGCCGCCGCGCCCCAGGCCGGAGCGAGCCTGACGATCGACGGCGCATGGGGCGGCCAGGCCCCCACCGCCTGGGTGACGCCGGCGTGGCAGAGCGCGGACGCGGGCGTCGCCACGGTCGCTGACGGCGTCGTGACCGCCGTGGGCGCGGGGGAGACCACCCTCACCGCAACGGCTTTCGGCCAGAGCCTCACGGCTACGGTGACGGTCAGCGGCCAGCAGACCGAGCCGCTGACCGACGGGCACTATCTGATCGGCCCTGACTGGACCGTGAGCGCCATCGACCCGGCCCGGAAGTTCATGGACAACCCCAACGCCCAGGGCGAGAAGCTGCTGACCACCACTCTTCGGGAGGGCGAGAAGATCAAGGTGGTCAAGGTGGTCAACGGCCAGATCAACGCCTGGTGGCCCGACGGGGTCGACAACGAGTACACCGTGGACGCGGCCCACGCCGGCGAGGTGACGATCTACTTCCGGGACGCCTATCATCCCGACTGGGCCTCCTTCGGCGGCTACATCTACATCGGCGCGCCGGTCCAGATCGACTATGCCGAGGTCTACGGCGCCAGCCTGAGCCTGAAGGGCAACATCGGCCTGAACTTCTATGTGTTCTTCCCGGACAGCCTGCTGGCAGATCCCGACGCCTATGTGACGCTGGACGGTGAGCAGATCCCCATCGCCGGCGCGACCACCCAGGATATCGACGGCCGCACGGCCTACCGCTTCAGCGCCTCTGTGCACGCCAAGGAGATGGGCCGGGCGCTGACGCTGAAGGTCTTCGACGGCCAGGGCACGCCGGTGACGCTGATGTACCACGGCGAGGACGTCACCGAGAAGGGCCACGTCTATGCCGTGCGGGACTATCTGGACAGCGTCATGGCCACCTGCGACAGTCTGTACCTGCTGGATCTGGCCCGGGCCATGAACGACTACGGCTCCTGCGCCCAGGCGGTCTTCCAGTACCGGCTGGATGATCGGGCGCCGCTGGTGTGCGATGTGGACAGCGTGAAAGCGGCGGACCTGGCGGCCTTCGCGGTGGAGAAGACCGTGAAGGAGGACGCCGGGCTGAGCTACGTGGGCTCCAGTCTGCGGCTCCATTCCGAGACCTGCATCCGCCACTACTTCCATGTGGAGCAGGGCAAGATCGCCGACTACAGGATCTGCGTGGACGGCGTCCAGGTGACGCCGAAGAAGAGCGGGTCCAGGTGGTATGTGGAGATCCCGAACATCTCCGCCAAGGACCTGGACCAGAGCTACCTCATCACCGTGAGCGACAGCCAGGGCCAGATCTTCTCCCTGCGCTACAGCGCCCTGTCCTATGCCTGGAAGATCCTGGACATGGGCAGCGACGACGCCGACCTCCTGCGCCAGGTGAAGTCCCTCTACCTCGACGGGCACGCCGCGGAGG